>NZ_JBSSFD010000011.1:0-135431 GCF_054062295.1 Lysinibacillus sp. TE18511 | reverse complement strand
AAAAGCAAACGGCATCGATTTCTATCAATACCTAGTGACGTTAATGACAGAATTGCCAAATTTACCGATTCATCAGCAGCCAGAGATTTTAAAGAGTTACATGCCTTGGTCGAAAAAAATCCAAGCCACATGTGCAAAATAGCCATCTATCCGAAAAAATTCAGGGTAGATGGCCATTAGTCGTGCGTACTGAGAAGGTGCGCTTATTTTTTTATATTTCGGGCTTACGATAGAGATGTAATTATATAGACATAACAGGTTGTTTACGGTGTCATAGAAAATCTCTATAAGATAAAAAAAGTCATATAAGGGGAGTATAATTCCCGATTTATATGACTTTTTTATTTAACTTCTTTCAGCAAGTGTTTTATGTACCGAAAGCGTAGTGGCAGGTACAGAAGTCTTACACCTCTATAGTTGGAGAGATGAATGCGGATTTAAGCTCCTATTTCAACGGGTGTCCAAACACCCACTGAAATAGAGGAACTCAGGCTAAGATCTTCACATCCTGTGAAAATGACTGAGTGACCAACGTCGTGCTGTTGTTGCTGCTGCTACGTTGGCACTGCGCTTTCGCACAGACGAAACCCTGTTGCTGCCGCTACGTTGGCACTGCGCTTTCGCACAGACGAAACCCTGTTGCTGCCGCTACGTTGGCACTGCGCTTTCGCACAGACGAAACCATGTTGCTGCCGCTGCGTTAGCATTACGCTTTCGCGCAAAAAACATCTGTTGGCCTAAAGCCTCAGGCGGATGTATGAAACTTCAAAAGTTCCTACTTTCCAAAAGAAGATAAAAATTTAACTCGGTCTCCCATAGGAGGCGTATTATTATCTGTTAAAACTACTTCCAAGACTGCTGGACCATTTAAATTTGATAAGTTATTAATCATATCTTGGTTAATATCTTGTAGTTCCGTTACTTGGAAACTCGGTATACCCATAGCTGAAGCCATAGCACTAATACTAACTGGATTTTGCTCAAAAGATGGGTGAGTACGGTGGAACTGTAGATTATGTCCATGGTATACCATTCCTAAACGAGCATTATTCATAACAATAAATAAAATCGGTAAATTATGTTCTTTTGCTGTTAATATTTCCATGCCATGCATGAAAAAGCAACCATCACCTGTGATACATACAACAGGTCGTTCAGGTTCAGCTAACTTTGAGCCAATGGCAGACCCAATCCCACTTCCCATTGCGCCGAAATGTACATTAATATCAAAGGTATCATAATCTAAAACCTTCATATGATGAATGACATAGGACATAAATTCGCCAATATCAATTGTGTACCTAGTGGAGGATGGTAAATATTTTTGAATATTCGATAGAACATTTTTCGTATTATATTCCCCTATATCTCCAACAAGTTCTTTATTTTCTTTTACCTCAAGTGCAGTGCTTTTTTGGGTTGCCCCTTTAGTTTTTAATTCTTCTATAAGTAATAATAAACTTACATTTATATCACCTAATACAGGTAGATCAATCTCATATTTTCGATTGAACACTGATTGATCATAGTCCATTTGTATAGAAAAACGATTTTTCGTAAGATTTAAGTTGTAGTTATTTGTTGCTGTTTCTCCTAAACTTGAACCCACGATTAATAATACTTGTCCATCGCCTTCAGCTATCAATTCTGAGGCAGCTTCGTGGCCAGCAAAACCGAAAACGCCAACTAGGAGAGGATGATTCTCTGGAATGTATCCTTTTGCTTGTGGTGTTGTTAGAATCGGCCAATTTAGTATTTCTGCTAACTCTAGCAATTGCTCAACTGAATTCCTTACCCCTTGTCCTACCAATATGTAACCATTTTTTCTTGTTAATAGCTCTTCAGCTACATTTTTAATGGTATCTAGGTTAGGAACTATTGCTGTTCTCTTAGGTGGAGCTGGTATCTCTATGTTTGGAACTATTTCGTGTTGAACATCTATAGGTATAGCAATATGCACTGGACCAGGCACTCCAGATATAGCGATTTCAGAGGCTTTTACTACTTCTTTCAGTAAGTCCTTTGATTCTTTAACCGTTATACTATATTTGGTAACGGGTTGAAAGATCGGTTCAGCATCCAACTCTTGAGAAGCATTTAAACCGACCGTGTTAACTGGAACAGCACCTGTTAAAAATAAAACCGGTAAATGCTCACGCATGGCATTTGCAGCACCTGTCACTAGGTTTGTCCCACCAGGTCCACTACAACCAATACATACACTCATCTGGTTTGTGTATTTTGCGTAAGCTGCAGCCATGTATGATGCTGCTCCTTCATGTTTTGTTACAATCGGTGTTAATCCGCTCATTTCATTGAGTTCATCAAAAAATGCATTGACAGAACCTGCTGGAATACCAAAAATATGTTGAACACCGTTATTTTTTAAATATTCTAAGACCGTACGAGCTGCTTTCATAATAATTCTCCTTTACTTTCTAAAATAGAACATAGAACGCTAATAGAAATATTTTTTCATAATATCTTCAGCCTTCATGGGCTTACTGAAAAAATATCCCTGCATTAAATGACAATTTTGTGCCAATAAAAAATCTGCCTGTTCTTTTGTTTCTACCCCTTCAGCAATAACCTCAAGGTTTAAATTTTGAGCAAGAGTAATAATCGTATTTGTAATGGCTGCTGCATCATCGGTTAACATTTCTTGTACAAAGGATTTATCAATTTTTAATGTGGAAATCGGCAAATTCTTTAAATAACCTAAAGATGAATATCCGGTACCGAAATCATCAATAGCTAAATTTACGCCAATTCCATTCAATTGCGTCATCGTGTTAAATGTTAACTCTGTATTTTTAACAATTAAATTTTCTGTAAGCTCTAGTTGTAAATACTCAGGTGACAAATCTGTTTCTTTTAGGACATTTTTTACGATAGAAAATAAATTATTCTGCTCGAACTGATGGACGGATAAATTTACAGACATGCTAATTAATGGACATCCTTGATTATGCCACTTTTTCAATTGTTTGCAAGCTTCTTTGAGAACCCACTCACCTATAGGGACGATTAAACCTGTTTCTTCAGCAATTGGAATAAACTTATCTGGTGCTATCATTCCATGTTCTCGATGATTCCATCTTAGTAAAGCTTCTACTCCCTTAATTCTGTTTGTTTTATAGTTTATTTGTGGCTGATAGAAGATAATTAGTTCATCTTGCTCCAAAGCCTTATATAATTCATTTTCAAGTTTGATATTTTCAAAATTTCTAGTATCCATCCCTTCGCTGAAGAAATGGTAGCTAGTACCTGGTGTTTCTTTCGATTTGTACATAGCTGTGTCTGCATTTTTGATTAGCGTTTCTGTAGTATCACCATTATCAGGAAACAGGCTTATACCAATACTTGTTTTAATATATATTTCATTGTCTACTAGGTTGAAAGGTTTAGAGAAAGAAGCATTTATACAATTAATAACCTTCAAAATGTCATTTTCACATTTAATATTAGGTAAATAGATTGTAAATTCATCCCCTCCCTGTCGTGATACGGTTGCATCTTCTGGAACGCAAGCACATAAACGTTTGGCAACATCTTGGAGCAATAGATCTCCATAGCTATGTCCTAGGGAATCATTGACTAACTTGAAACGGTCTAAATCCAAATATAGAACGGCTAATTTTTCTCCATTTTCTTTTGCATACTTCAGTCCTTGAGTTAGTCTTTCTTTTAAAAGAATTCTATTGGGTAAATCCGTTAAACTATCAAAATAAGCGTGGTATTTAATCTTTTCTTCTAGTTGCTTTCTTTGAGTTATATCTTTAAATGTGACAACTTCTCCTACAATCTTGTCTCCTTCTTTGATTAAGGAGGTGACATATTCGACCGGAAAGATGGAGTTGTCTTTTCGAAAAAATTTCTTGTAGTTGTTGAAATTTATATTTAAAAAGGATGATACCATAATTTTATCCTCTGTTTCACTTCGACCCATAATTAAATCGACTGATTTTCCGATTAATTCCTTCTCTGTTTCATAACCTAACATGAGTGCACCTGCTGGATTGCAGAATGTAATGTTTCGATCAAGATTTAATCCGAAAATGCCTTCACCTGCAGAATTGAGAATTAACTCTTTTTCACGGCTAAGTTGCTGTAACTCTGCTACAACTCTTTCTAGCTCTTTATTTTTGATTAGTATCTCCGAGGTTCTCTCCTCGATAATGATTTCTTGCTTTTCCATATATAAAAGGTTTGATAATGCAGATGCTGTAGTGTCAACAATTGATTGGGCTAGCTGTAATTGAGTTTCTGAATAGAAAAATGCTTTTTCTTCAAGATTAACAATAGATATTTGTCCTAAAATTTCACCCATTGAAATCACAGGGAACATAACTAAACCGTTTATACCAAAATTGCGACAAACTTCATGATTAGGTCTTTCATCCTCAAATACATTAGGAATAAGAATTGCTTTTTTGGTTTCAAAAACCTCCTGAATGACAGCATCATTGCTTTGGTCAATTTTTATTTTGTTATGTGTTTTTAGCCAATTTTCTTCTGTCCAATCACTATCTCTACTCAACTTAATCGGTTTAATTCTTTTTTCTGCTAAAGGGTCTAATAGATGAACACCTATATTATTATTATTTAAAACCTTTTCTAAGTAGAAAAAGCATTTATCAAGGCACTTCTGTAGTGAGGAGCACATTGATAAATCACGTGTAACATCAAGCAGCAACTGCTTTTCGTTAATGAGACGTTCTTTATAAGCTAAGTTGTTTGCGTTTTGAATAGCAACAGCAGCCATATTTACATATGACTCAACCGTTTGAATTTCTTCGTCTGTTAAGTTCATTGGAATCCCATAATCAAATAAAAAAACAAGCCCAAATAACTCTTGTTCAAAGGAGATGGGAAGAACTAATAAAGATTTAATATGAAACCCCTCAACAGCTCTGGGATCAGGTCGAGTATCCTTTGAGGTATCAGGGATATAGATGGTTTTTTTTGTTTCGATTACTTCTTTTGCCAGTAAATCTATTTCAGTGTCAATTACATGCATATTCAACGTCCAACCATTAATAACTTCTGGTTTTCCTACATATCCTCTGAATGTTCCATCACTTTTCGGCAAATAAATGCCCACAGAATCACATGTGACGATTTCTTCAGATATTGCTAGTGTTACTTGCTCCAATACTTCGCGTAAATCTTGCTTCATGTTGATCATTTTCGTTATATTGGCCAGTCGAGAATACCTCGTTTGTTCGATAGACATTTAAATGAACCCCCAATCTTTTATTGTTTTCCTATATAAATTATTGTTAAATGTTTACTTTATTCATTTCGAATAGCTCATTCTTTTTATTTTACAGTAGTAATAAACAAGTAGGAAAAAAAATATAGAAATTAGTCAAAAATTCTTAAGAGCATTTTGTGTTTTAGTCATTTATGTAGGACTACAATCCTTCTTTCAATGAAATGAGTTCTAGAAAGGCGTTCAAATGTGAGGCAGCGGATCCTCCTTTTGCATAGATATGAGCCAAATAAAATCACCCTCAATAATAACTAGAAAAAAAAGTATTATTTCTATAACTAAAACAGGGCTGCCAAATAAAGAAAAAGATGAATATGTATTATTTACAATACATGTATAAAATAATGCAATTCTTCTTTAAGTAATTCTATGTACTCTACGAAATCTATTTGCTAAAATCCATAATGATAATAATTATCATTATCAATAAAGAAGGATTTTAGGGGGAAGTAATATGAAGAAAATATGTGCGTATTTTGTATTCGCACTCACTTTATCTGTATTTTTAGTAGGTTGTTCAAATACGTCTAAAGAGAAGGAAACTGAATCTGTTGAAGAAACTAAGACATCGGAAAAAAATGATTCTAAAGAGGGAGCAGAATCGGTTTGGCCAAAAACATATGTAGATGCTTTAGGTAAAGAGGTCGTATTACAAGAAGAGCCGAAACGAGTAGTTTCTGTCATGCACTTATTATATCCAGATGTACTTTTATCTCTTGATATTGTACCTGTAGGTATTGCCGATGCAGATAAGCAATTTAATAAATGGGAAGCTTACCAACCCTACGTAGAAAAACATGATTTTGAAGATGTAGGAGAAACACGTAATCCTAATATTGAAAAAATTATTGAGCTAGAGCCGGATTTAATCATGGCATCCGCGGGAGTACATGACCAGCTGTACGATCAATTATCTGCGATTGCTCCAGTTGTTTACCTAGATCAACGTTCGATGTCTTTTGATCGAGAATTAGGGGTGACAGAAATCTCTAGTTTATTTGGAAAAGAAGCTGAAGGTGAAAAAATCCTGGAAGAAGTAAATAACAAAATTGCAGAAGGTCGTAAAGAACTCGCGAATTTTGTCAGCAAAGGTGAAACGGTTGTTTTTACATCGGTTAATCCAAAAGGTAACTTCTGGCTTTATGGTCAGAATATTGCCCCGACGAATCCAGAAAATGGGTTAGGACTAAAAGTACCTGAAGGGTATCCGAAAGATATAGCAAAAGAATTGAGCATGGAAGGAATGTCTGTATTAAATCCAGATCACTTATTTATTTTCTTAGATAAGAGTGGGTATACAGTTGCTGAAGATGCGCTTAAAGGTTTCGAAAAAAATTCAGTATGGAATAACATTAATGCAGTGAAAAATGGGAACGTCTACATTGTTGACCGTTCATTATTTGCACAAGACGCCCCAATTGCAACAATCTATGGAATTGATCAAGTGGTAGAAATCTTAAAGGATAAATAAGGTATAAGTTCGAATATTTGGCGCTGTCAGCAGTAGCAGCGTCACATTTTCTTTTTAAAACACATGAAGAGGTGAGATGGATGGAGCTTTTTGATGTAACAATTATTGGTGGCGGACCAGCAGGTTTGTACTCCTCTTTTTATAGCGGATTACGTGAGATGAAAACAAAGTTAATTGAAAGCCAACCCCAGCTGGGTGGGAAAATTCATGTATACCCGGAAAAAATGATATGGGATGTTGGTGGTGTAACACCAATCACAGGTGGGAAATTGATTGAACAATTAATTGAACAAGGTTTAACATTTAGTCCTTCCGTTTTCTTAAATGAAAAGATTGTTTCTATTTCAAAAAATGAAGCAGATCATTTTGTATTACTAGCCGAGTCTGGAAATATACACTACTCTAAAACGGTTATTGTTGCTGTAGGAGGAGGTATTATTAACCCGCAAAAAATTGAATTAGAAGGGGCAGAATATTTCGAGGCCTCGAATTTAAACTACACAATTAAGTCATATAAAAAGTTTATTGATAAAGTGGTCGTCATTTCGGGTGGAGGGAACACAGCAGTTGACTGGGCTCTCGAAATGGAGGAAGTAGCTAAAAGGGTGTATTTAATTTATCGAAAAGATACGCTAAATGCTCACGAAGCCCAAGTTACAGAACTAAAAAACAACGGGATCGAATGTTATTTTAATTCAGAAATTACAAAATTGATTGCGGATGATGATAGTGAATGTATTCAATCTGTGGAGCTTACAAATTCTGAGACTGGACATGTGTTGAATCTTTCAGTAGACGAAGTGGTTATTAGTCATGGCTATGTACGTGATAAAGAACTATTAGATAATAGTCCGCTTCCGATTGAACGGGTAAATGAATATTTTATTGCAGGTAATACAGCGAGTGAATCATCTGTTCCTGGATTATACGCAGCAGGAGATATTCTACATTTTAACGGGAAAGTTCATTTGATTGCATCATCATTCTACGATGCACTAAATGCTGTAAATAAAGCAAAACAGTATATTATGCCGGAGGCCAAAGAGGGCGGTATCATTTCTTCACATAACGATATTTTCAAACAACGCAATCAAGAAATGCGAAAAGCTGTCCTTAAATCTTGATTAAAAGCAAAGGGAAAAAGATATGACGTTAAAAACATATGAAGCAGGAGAAGTGATTTTTTATTCTACTGACAGAAAACAAAAAATAAATACAACTATTATCTTAACCGTCGGGATCATTTTCCTTTTATTCAGTATATGCCTCTCGGTTTCCATTGGAGCTGCAGATATTAATTTATCTGTCGTTTTGGATGCTCTCCTTCAATTTGATCCGGAGAATAAAGCCCACCAAATTATTTGGGAGCTCAGGTTACCAAGAACGATTGGCGCTATCATAGTGGGAGCAAGTTTTGCAGTAGCTGGTGCGATTATGCAAGGTATGACACGAAATGATTTAGCTGAACCTGGTTTGCTTGGTTTAAATGCGGGAGGTGTATTTGCCTTAGCTTTATGCTTAGCATTTGCCCCCAATCTATCGTATTTAATGATGGTGTTTATCGCATTTATAGGAGCTGGCTTAGGAGCCACACTTGTCTTTGGTATTGGTTCGATGTCAGCGGGGGGAATAACACCGATTCGATTAGTGTTAGCTGGAGCTGCCGTTAGTGCTTTGTTAACAGCATTAAGCGAAGGCGTTGCGCTCTATTATCAAATCGGTCAAGATTTAGCTTATTGGTTTGCTGGAGGTGTGTCTACAACAACTTGGGAACAGCTAAAGGTCATTGCACCAATTGTTATCGGTGCGATTATAATAGCGATTATGCTATCACGAGCTATCACACTATTAAGTCTGGGGGAAGATATAGCTCTTAGCTTAGGGCAAAAAACTAGTCTAATAAAACTGCTAGCTACAGTTATTGTTCTAATTTTAGCAGGTACTTCTGTGACAGTAGTTGGGGCAGTTGGGTTTATTGGTTTAATCATTCCTCATATTACACGCCTCTTGGTGGGGGTAGATTATCGTTATATTATTCCGTGCTCTGCTGTACTTGGTGGGTTATTAGTAGTGTATGCAGATGTAGCTGCGAGATTAATTAATCCTCCTTACGAAACACCATTAGGGGCCCTTATTGCAGTAATCGGTGTGCCATTCTTTTTATATTTGGCACACACAAAAAAGGGGGCAATATGAATGGATTTAGATTATATTTCGCCAGCAGAGAAGAAAAGAAAAAAAATAAATTTTATAGTAGTAACGATCTTTATTCTTTTGACTGTTTTTACCTTTGTTATTAGCATGAATACTGGTTATATCCGCTTAACACCAGTAGAGGTATTTCAAACCCTATTTGGAAATGGTACTGCTAAGCAAGAATTGATTTTATTTAATATTCGTTTACCGCGGATCATCATTGGAATGTTAGTTGGAGCTGCATTAGCAGTGTCTGGTTGTATCCTGCAAGGGGTGACACGAAATGCTTTAGCTGATCCTGGGATATTAGGGATAAATGCAGGAGCAGGATTAGTCGTTATGCTCTTTGTGGCATATATGCCAACACAAAATTTCAATATGATTATGTTATTACCGGTTTTTTCTTGTTTAGGTGCAATATTGACAGCTTCGATAATTTTTGTATTATCATATAAAAAAGAAACAGGGTTCTCTCCGAAAAAATTATTATTAACGGGAATTGCTATTGCATCAGGAATAAGTGCAGTTACGATTATTCTCACATTAAAACTAACGCCTGAGCAATATCAATTCGTAGCGGTTTGGATGGCAGGTGGAATATGGGGGTCTAGCTGGAAGTTTGTTTTAGCTCTGTTACCCTTTTTGCTTATTCTCATTCCGTTGGCTTGGCGTAAGTCACATGCTTTAAACATATTAAATTTAGGAGATCCTTTAGCCATTGGATTAGGTGCAACCATAAAAAAAGATCGATTTGTTCTTTTAGCTGTAGCGGTTATTCTAGCAGGCTCAGCAGTATCAGTTAGTGGAGGTATTGGCTTTGTTGGGTTAATTGCCCCTCACTTAGTTAGACGTCTTGTAGGACCCAAACATCAAACTTTACTCCCAGTTACTGCATTGGTTGGAGCATTCCTTGTCTTAGTGGCAGATACGATTGGTCGCTGGATTATCCAACCATCTGAAATACCAGCAGGCATAGTCGTTGCTGTCATTGGCGCACCATACTTCCTTTATTTATTATCACGAACAAAAGTATCAAGTTAATTTTTATGCTCATCCACAAACTTGGATGAGCTGAAATTACTTAAAGAAAGGATTTTTGTAATGACCAGTCGATTATTAACAAAAGACTTAACGATCGGTTATAGTAACCATGTGATTGTAGATAAATTAAACGTATCCATTCCGAATCAAAAAATAACCGCTTTGGTAGGAGCAAACGGTTCCGGTAAATCCACGATTTTAAAAACCATGGCACGCGTTTTGTCCCCATTAACTGGCCATGTTTTATTAGATGGAGAATTAATCTTTTCAAAATCAACAAAAGAAGTAGCAAAGAAATTAGCCATCCTTCCGCAGAACCCCATAGCACCTGATGGATTAACGGTGCATGAGTTAGTTAGTTATGGACGGTATCCTCACCAAAAGGGTTTTGGTTCCTTGACACGAGAAGATCGAAAAATTGTCAATTGGGCAATTGAAGTTACTGGGATGTTCGAATTTTATGATCGACCAGTCGACCAGCTTTCAGGTGGTCAAAGACAACGTGCATGGATTGCGATGGCACTAGCTCAACAAACCGACATCTTATTTTTAGACGAGCCTACAACATTTTTAGATATGGCTCATCAATTAGAGGTGTTAAAATTATTGAAAAGGTTAAATGAAGAACAACAAAGAACGATTATCATGGTTGTACATGATTTAACCCATGCTACACGTTATGCGGATCATATTGTAGCCATTAAAAATGGTCGAATCGTAAGTGAGGGAACAGCAGCTCAAGTTGTGACAAAAGAGGTTTTAAGGGAAGTATTTAAAATTGAGGCAGATATTATTAGCGATCCGTATACAGGCGGGCCACTTTGTCTACCATTTGATCTTGCATCGAAATAGTAATCGTAGTACTTACACAGATATAGAAATAAGGAGTTTTTAGCTATGAATATGAGCCAAATAATAGATTTTTATACTTTAGCACCTATCACTTTTGTAGATGTTATAACAAATAAGTTTCTAGCTAAAAAATCCGAAAAAAAGTTGAAAACTACAAGTAATGTGTGTGGTCTTATCTTTCCGTTAATTGGCACAGCTAACTTTATCATTGGCGGGGAGAAATATGAACTCGAAAAGGGGCATATTATCCATGCTGGGCCCAATCTAGATTTACAGGTAAATGTAACGAATAATATGGTATTTGAATATGCTGTCATCCATTTTACTTTACCTAAAGAGGAAATGACTAATTTCCCTTTATATAATAGCCATTTCACCATCAAGGTAGGGGATAATATAAAGCTAGATGGCATGCTTAATCAATTGATACAAAACTTTGTTATACCTGGTGGGCTCTCCTTCTTGCAATCGAAGGTGATATGTCTAAGTATTTTAGAAGAAATGCTTCTATCGCATAAAAGATTAATGCGCAAAGCTGAAAAAGAAAATATTTCTGCAATTATTGACTATATTCAACAAAACTACAATAAACAATTGACGGCCATTGATGTTGCAAATTATTTCAATATTGAGCGTAGAAAATTAACGTATTTATTTGAAAAGCAAATGGGCGTGACACCGAATGAATACCTTACGAATTTACGAATTCAAAAATCCGGATTACTATTAAGAACCTCAAATTTATCCATTGCCGAAATCGCTGAACGGGTGGGCTATTCTGATTATTTTTACTTTAGTCGAATGTTTAAAAAAATGACAAGCTTCTCCCCTTCCGATTTTCGAAAGCATATGAAAGATGAAAATAATGATGCATCGTATTAAATCCCTTCAGTTAAAGTAAGGTTTTTCAAAAGCTGAATATGTGAAAAGGTATGTAAACAGAGTTGTTTTGCATACCTTTTTTAACTTCTTTCAGACGGTGTCCAAACATCCATTGAAAGAAGTTAAAGCCTCCGGACGCAGTTATACCGAGGCATAATTGATTGAAATGAGTTCTAGAAAGGTGTTCAAATGTGAGGCAGCGGATCTTCCTTTTACATAGAAATGAGCCAAATAAAATCATCCTCAGGAATAATTTGAATATCCTGGCCAAGGCTAATCAACTGTTCAGCTTTCGATTGTTTCGTACTTATACCACGACGTTTCTTTCCAAGAATAACGAAATCTGTCTCCTGTGTAACAGCTCCTTGCATAATCCCTCCACAAGCTCGTACTTTTTTCGCAGCTTCTGAACGTGTCATAGTGGAAAGAGCCCCTGTAAAGACAATTTTTTTAGTATAAAATGGGTGCATCAAGCATTCGGATGGGTCAGAAAGGAAGATAACTTCTGTGTTGTCTGTATTTTTGTTCATGTTGATACTCCTCGATTGAATGGAAAGATTTCTACTTTATTATAGGCGAGAATAATGGATATGACCGTATTTTTTGTACGTTAAATCAGTAAACTCTGATGTAGATATATCCTGGAATAGTATTGAATTTTTGGAGTGCATTTTATAGAAGCGAAAATTTTAAAAACCAAGACTATCATTTTTAAAATAAAAATTCATAAGCTTGGCCAAACTTTATAGTGAAAAGTTGTAAAATAGACAATCTGTTTTATTACTTTTCAAAAAAATCAATGGAGGATGGGTATGTCAAATATGAATGCAAATCGTAGTAATGCAAAAGACAAAGGGACGCAAAGTGTGAAACAAATAGCAGTAAACCAAAATCGTAAGAAGTTCCAGCAAGAGGAATTTAGTTCTGAATTTGAGTACGATATGACTTCAGCTCAAGTAAACAATTTTGCTGGAACACAAGAGAAAACAGACATAAAACAACCAGTAAGTGAGCGAACTGCATGGCACTAGTTTATATTTGACAGCTATTCAATACATTGAGATGAAGAACTAAGGCATAAGCCTTAGTTCTTTTATTTATTGGAACGTAAAAAATACTTATCAATAGAAAAAACCTAAGAGTATGTGAAATTTAAATTGATTTCTCATACTTTTTTTACTAAAGAAGGAATTTATCGATATTCCTCGAACTATTGAATTAAGAGAGGACAAATGAACAAATCAAAGTTCTTTTCCAACAAACTGGCACATTAACTTTAAAATGCTACCTATTCGTATGTATAAGAATTAAAGAAATATGTATTAATAATAAGGGGAAAAGGAAGGTCCATAATGATTCAATTTCAAAAAAATAATATTACAGTTTTTCAAAGTGCATTATATATGACTACCTCGGCAATCATTCAAACGAATGAAGCGGTAATTATGACAGATCCTAATTGGTTACCTGCTGAAATTGAAGAAATTAAGAGCTACATAAACAACATTAAAGGTGATAAACAACTATATATTATTTACACACATAGCGATTTTGACCATATTATTGGGTCTGGAGCCTTTCCAGGTGCTAAGGTAATTGCATCTAAACAATTTGATGAAAATCCGAACAAAGAAGATATCATTCAAAAAATTAAACAATTTGACCAAGGATATTATTTGAATAGAAGCTATTCACCCGTATACCCAACTGTAGATATTGTTGTTTCAGAGGATGGGCATAAATTAGAATTAGATTCGATTACGATGACATTTTATCAAGCACCTGGTCATACGGACGATGGTTTATTTACAGTGATTGAGCCTGATGGTCTATTTCTTTCTGGTGATTACCTGTCAGATATTGAGTTTCCGTTCATCTTTAGCAATTATCAAGACTATGTAAATACGATCAATAAAGCTGAAAATATTTTGCTTAATCATCAAATAACGACGCACATACCTGGACACGGTTCGACAACACAAGATCAACAGGAAATTCAAAAAAGGATAGAATGTTCAAAGTATTACTTAGAGCAGCTTCTTCGTGATAACGAAGAGCTAGAAAAATATTTAAGTAGGGAGTATCCATTTTTTGAAGGAATGAAAAGTATTCATCCTGACAATAAGAAGATGGCTAATCAAGAACTTTAAGAAAGAAATGTTCTTACAACTAATGAGGAGGAAATCAACATGATTCAAAAAGTCGGACAAGTTGGAATCCCTGTTAAGAAGTTAGATAAAGCAATCCATTTTTATCAAGAAATACTTGGACTTTCACTTTTATTTAATACGGATAGCATGGCGTTCTTTGATTGTAATGGATTGCGACTCCTGTTAAGCCTTCCAGAAAAAGATGAATTTACTTATGCCAGTTCAGTAATTTATTTTCAAGTAGAAAATATCAGTAAGACATACGAGGATTTAGTAAGAAAAGAAGTTACTTTTATTGATGAACCACATGTTGTAGCGAAAATGGGACAAACAGAAACATGGATGGTATTTTTTAAAGACTCAGAAGATAATACGCATGCATTAATTAATGAGTGAGGTACAAGTTTAACTTCTTTCAGCAAATGTCTTTTGTACCGAAAGCGTAGCGACAGGTACAGAAGTCTCCCGCCTCTTTTTCTAATTTTTGTTTAAGAATGCGTTTTTTGGTTTGTGGTTATTTGCTAATTCATTCGTGCATATTTTCTGGACATTTTAAAATACTATGTCTAGATAATTTATCTAATTAGCAGGAAGGGAAGAGGCATAATTGGCTAAACACTCAGATACGAGTTGGAAAAAGGATCATCCAAGCACTTTGTTCGGCAACTCTGTCCAAAAGGCAGAGCGTTTATTAAAGAATGCAAAGTCACACCCCGAGGAGATAGCAATTGAGCATGCTTTCAATCATCTAGAGCATGCTGAAAATGCTTTTATGAATGCAGTGCAATATGGTGAGCATTTGGATACAGTCCAACAAAATAAAGAATACTTAGAGCAGATCAAGCAACAGCTACATGAAATGAAAGATGAAGTGTAAGAAAAGTAAGATATAAACTTACTCAATTTTGAACTGCTCTCTGTAAGTAGACAATAGAAATAATAAAAAGCATGAAGCGGCTTGAGTCCTATAATCTAAAAGGGCTTAAGCCGCTTAATTATTTTTCATTAGGTTCACTTGCAGTCAATTATCGGTTTCTAGAGAAATGTTGCGCAGATGAGGAAACATTTCACTTTCTTTCCTGGGAAATATTGTTGTTATTCTTTTGGATTGTTAACACCAAACGATTATTTTATACGGTGTGGTTTGCGCAGGAATGCTTCTTGTAGTAGGACCATAGATAACAATTAGGTTTCGATTTGCTGGGCTTTTTAAAAAAGGCTGCCCGTTTTTTAGCGAGATAACAGTAGAGGGGGAGAGATTTAGTTGTAATTGGCCATCACTACTCACTAATTGGCTATTAAAAAAGTCGACTTTGACATTTTGAAAGTTATTTTCCTTAACAACGACGAGTGCACGATATTGAGGTGGGTATATCAACGGTACAGGTGCATCTCCATCATAATATCCAGTAATCCGATCACCGAGAGTCACAATTTCTTGGTTTACAAAGTAAGTGGAAGGAGAGATGACAAAATTGACGATGCCGCCAGTATCATCCACTACCGTCATAAGTTTATAACAGCCTTCTCTTTCTCCATTTTGCCCAATCGAAAAATCTTCAATCTGTCTAACGACCCCACGAAACGATTTGAAATTTACCATAGCCATTCCTTTCTAAACGATATTGGTGAGACAGAAGTATTGTTTATCCAAAGGGATTGATTTGAAATCAATTTATAATACTTTAGAACAGCATCATTTTAATTTATGTAACATTCCCAACTTGGGTGACAGAGAATGTTAGGATCATCAAAAGGATTGGTTTATATCTCACATGAATCAATATATACTTAACTTGCAAACTATTACGTTATTCAGAGGAGGGGAACCTATTGAAGTGGATTTCTAAAAATAAGAAACCCCTTTTATTAGTCATCATTATTATGGTTTTCATTGCTGGTATTCTCGACATTAAATATGAAGGATTGTTCTTTCGAATATTACCTGAATCTATTCAAACCTATTTGGCTGATTTTTTTAAATAAGTGAAATGTATCGTCTAGACATAGAGTCAAGGTTAAATAAAAGGGATTGGATTTTTATCCAATTCCTTTTATTTAACCTCAGAAGCAAAAAACAAAATAGTTCTTGTTATGTTGTAAATAAATGATTTTATCACCAAGTTCTTGCATGATAATAATGTAATTAATGCAGCTAAAAATGCTGTGTTTTTTCATATTCAGCGTCATTAGTTCCGGAAGGGGTATCTAAACAAATATTGAATATATCGGTATTGAACGATTTTATTTTTGAGAAAGGTGATGATAATTTTATGGAAGAATGGAAAATTGCACTTGAAGAGTTTTTAAAAGATTGGACGAGTAGAAATGATGTTGTAGGTGCACTGGTATGTGGGAGTTATATTACTGGGCATCCTTCAAAGCGTTCTGATATAGATGTACATATTATTTTAGCTGAGGATGTTGATTGGCGAGAGAGAGGGAATAGAAGTGTTAATGGCTTTCTTATAGAATATTTTGCTAACCCTCCAAAACAAATTCAAAAATACTTTCAAGAGGATTTTCAAAACCATAGAACAATGTCCATGATTCAGTTTATTACAGGAAAGATTTTATTCGATAACACGGGAATAATTAGTGAATTAAGAATCGAGGCTGAAAAATGGCTAAATAAAAAATACGATGAACTAAATAAAACAGCTTTAGAAATAAAAAAGTATTCACTATGGGATTCACTAGATAATTTAAAAGACTGTTTTGAACAAGACAAAGGAGATTCCCACTTTGTCTATTATAATTCATTAGCTAATTTATTCTCGGAGTATTGTAGATTTTTAAATTTAGAAAGCATTCCTTACTATCAAATTAGATCCTACCTTGTAGACCCAATATACATTAAGAAATATGTGAAAAAGGCTTTTCCCGATTCAATATTTAAAGAAATGTTTTTAAAAGCATTACAAGAAGCGGATGAACAAAAGATGATCGAGATTTATGAAGAGTTAGTAAACCATGTATTTAATCAGGTTGGTGGTTTTGAAATAGATGGTTGGAAAATAAAAAGTCCTGTCGAAGTATAGATCTTTCACCTTGCGTTAAAATAAAAAAGAAATAATTTTAAAATAGCACTAGAAAATATTGAGAACATTCGCTATATTTTAATATGTAGTTGGGCTGGTGCAAAAACAAGACCGGTTCCATATTTTTATGTTATTATAGAGATATAATAATTAAAAAATCATCATTATTATATGAAAATGCTAGCCATTTTTAGGCCAATTATTCCATAAAGATTAAATAAATGCTGAATTTATTGATGAGGGAATAGGAGGTTTTTCTCTTGATTTATTAAGAAGAAGGCTCGAAAAATGCACATAACTCTCATATAGATAGTTGATATTTTAATCTTTAGGTAATTGTGATAAACTGCAATAAGGTAATAATTGATACAGAAAAGGTGTGCTCCAAGGTTACTCCATGGCTTACTGTGATATCTAAGCAGGAGAGCTTTACATCCTTTCTGCAAATCTTAATATATAAGGAAGGTAAAAATGAGTAACAGACAAATTAAATCAGATGTTATCTTAATTGGTGCCGGAATCATGAGTGCTACTTTGGGGACAATGCTCAAAGAATTAGCGCCAGATTGGAAAATTACAGTGTTTGAGCAGCTCGATAAAGCTGGTGAAGAAAGTTCACACGAATTAAATAATGCGGGAACTGGACATGCGGCACTTTGTGAGCTTAACTACACTTCAGAGAAAAAAGACGGATCAATCGATATTAGTAAAGCGATTAACGTTAATGAACAGTTCCATGTTTCAAGACAGTTCTGGTCTTACCTTGTGAACAATAAACTGATCAATAATCCACAAGACTTTATTATGCCTTTACCTCATATGAGTTTAGTACAAGGGAAAGAAAATGTAGAGTTTCTAAAAAAACGTCATGAAACAATGACAAAAAATCCTTTATTCCAAGGTATGGAATTTTCTGATAACCCAGAAAAACTAAAGGAATGGATTCCTCTTATTATGGAGAATCGTTCAGCAGATGAAGCTATCGCTGCGACAAAAATTGACACTGGTACAGACGTTAACTTTGGTTCATTAACACGTATGTTAATCGACCACTTAAAAACTCAAAATGTTGACATCAACTACAATCATAGTGTTCAAAGCATGAAACGTACTAGCGATGGTTCATGGGAAGTACGAGTGCACGACAAAAATGGCTGTAAAATGGAATACCATACAGCGAAGTTTGTCTTCCTTGGAGCTGGTGGAGGAAGCCTAGAATTACTACAAAAATCAGGTATTCCTGAAGGGAAACACATTGGTGGATTCCCAATCAGTGGATTATTCTTACAATGTAAAAACCAAGAAGTTACTGAACAACATCATGCGAAAGTATACGGAAAAGCTAAAGTTGGTGCTCCACCAATGTCTGTTCCGCATCTTGATACACGTTATATTGATAACAAAAAATCTTTACTATTTGGACCGTTCGCAGGTTTCTCACCTAAGTTCTTAAAAACAGGTTCAAATATGGATTTATTTGCTTCTGTAAAACCGCATAATATTACAACATTATTAGCGGCAGGGGTTAAAGAAATGGGATTAACAAAATATTTAATCCAACAACTTATGCTATCTAAAGAACAACGTATGGAAGAGCTACGTGAATTCATCCCGAATGCTAAGAGCGACGATTGGGATATTATTGTAGCTGGTCAACGTGTACAAGTTATTAAAGATACTCAAGCTGGTGGTAAAGGAACGCTTCAATTTGGTACGGAAGTTGTAAGTGCTTCTGATGGCTCAATCGCTGCATTACTTGGAGCTTCTCCTGGTGCTTCTACTGCTGTACACGTTATGCTTGAGGTAATCAATAAATGCTTCCCTCAAAATGTTAAAGACTGGGAACCTAAAATTAAAGAAATGATCCCATCTTATGGGAAAAAATTAGCAGAAAACCCAGAGCTTCTTAAAGAACTTAATGCTTCAACAGACGAAGCTCTTCGTTTAAAATAAAATTTTGATGTAGAAACAGTGGATATAAGCATCATGTTTCTACGACATATAATATAGAACCTTCATTCTAATTTTGGATTGAAGGTTCTATTTTTTTGTTTCCAAAAAATAAGCTCATCACCATAACGAGTGGTTGATTTCCGTTCCGACTGGGCGCTTTCCTGGGGGCGTCCGATGAGCCGCTTCGCTTCGCTCCAGGGTCTCATCTGTGACGCTAATCCCCGAGGAGTCGCCCAGTCTCCACTCCAATCAACTAATATACAGGGCATATAATTTAAAAAATGTCATCCACATCTTTTGGTGATAATCCAAAAAAAACTTGTAATTACAAAATAAGTATAGTTAAAAACTATCATTCATATTAATGAATATATTAAAATAGATTATAATTAATGACAAAATCATCATGATTTAATCAAAAAAGTTGAATGGAGAGCATTAATCAAAGATGCCCCTTCAATTAAAGCCAATTTTTCATGAAACTTTAGGGAGGACCGAGAACTGGATGATTACTCTAAAAGGTATTGGGAAGTTTAATGAACTACCTGAAATTTCTATGTATATTTACAAAGGGAATATTCCAGCTTTACAGGCTGCCATCAAAGTAGGGTGGGATATTGAAGAAGACATTAAATTGAGTAAACATATCTCATTAAGTCCGTTAGATTTGGCGCTTATTTCGCAGAGATTGAATGTTGTAAAGCTATTAGTAGAGCATGATGTTAACCTGAACGTAAAAAATAATCCAGCGTTTTTGCAAGCTGTTCGTTATTGCAAGGAAGATATAATTCGCTATATTGTAGCGCATGGAGCGAAGCTGGACATGCTAAATCAAGTCGGGTCTGGTGCCTATTCACAGGCCTACTATGGTAATAAAAAAAATATTCCACTCATTCATGAACTAGGTTTGGATGTAAAACAACACTGTGGTCCCGTATTGCGTCAAGCTGTGTCAAACCATGACATGAAGACCATTACATATCTACTCGATCAAGGGGTGGACATTAATTACAATAAGAAAAATATGGTTTACCCTTATGGAGCGACACCATTAACAGAGGCAACACGAATGGGAAATCTAGCTATGGTGCAATACTTAGTAGAGCGTGGAGCGGATGTTACTTTAGCAGAAAAAGATGGTGAGCGTCCATATACGATTGCAGTTGGCAATAAAAATACAGCTTTGGCCGATTATTTGAAATCACTAGAGCCATCTGAGCTACATGATGTAGAGAACAAAAAGTATGCGCTGAAAAAATATAAGTTGAGTGATGAACTGATTAGCTTTCTTACAGGAGACAAGCTGCGCCTTGATCTAGATGCAAATGATTATGGAATTAGCTATATAGACTTTTTTACACTAACGGATACGATTGAAATGAAGGGTGGTCGTCAAAGGCTACTGCGTTTGTCAGCAAATATCGACAATTATTCAGATTTACTGATAGTATGGAATCCAAAGAAAAATGGGCAGATTGGCTGTTATGATGTGGAGCATCAGGAGTATGCTGATTTGTGTAGCTTTAAAGAATTTCTTACGAAGCCTGAAATATATCTGACCAAGTTTCTTGAAGGTGAGCTGTAGAGGGGATATCCATGTATTAGAACCTTATGGATGATTTATGCTTTTGATAAGTCTCAATAACAACATCATCGGGAGGTTCTTCATAAAAATGGACAAAGATAGAAATAGGGGGAGAGGCACATCTTTTATTATTAAAAAGGTGTGCTTTTACATTTTAGTACCTAAGCTTAGAGAAGCAGAATGAAATAGAGCGTTTTACATAAATTGAACAAAAGAACAGTAGTAAAGCGACAAGGAGGGCTAGGGGAATGCTGAACATGACTGGAAGATCTACCCCATACCATATGCTCATCTTTATTTGATCAAGACCAAACGTTCGCAAAATCCCAGCTAACATTGCTAATAATGCACTTAAAACCAAACCTGCGTAGAGGACAGATAACACAAGGAGTGCTAACGAGCAAAAAAAGGCTTGAATGATTTTTACGAATGTCATTCATTTTCCCTCCGTATTATTTGTTGTACTTTAGCATTTGGAGCAATTGAATAGCTTTCTGTATAGTAAAGTGTCTTTATCCTACAATGACTTCCTACAATCACAACATCTCCGTCAACGATTTCCGCATTCGTATAGGAGAGACGTAAATTTTTCCCTTTTATATAATTACAAATCAATTTTTTCTTTAATAATGGGAGGATAGAAATCTTATCCTTTTCTATCCATACTTCATCTGCAATAAGCGCTCCAATTTCACTTTCACCAGACAGTTTTAAATGAAAACATTTGGCCAGTATTTCTGCTGCTTTTACAATGCCAATTGAATCTACAGTTTCCGCTTCCAGTCTTTGTTCAATGGTCAATTTTCCAGAACTATTTAATTTCAGTACTTGCCCATTACGCATTTTTAAACTGCCGGCGCTCTTCATTTCATTAATCTCACAAAAATCCTTTATCGTACATGATCCGGTACTATTTAAAACTTGCGCTACTACAGGGGAGTGAAAAGAGCTATGTCCATGAGCAGAGATTTTTTTTAGTCGTACTTCTTGATGTACAGCAACAGATCCACGGATATTTAATTGCTCACAGTCGGTTGCTAAGTCTTTAATATTGCCGTTGGTAAGGGTTACGGTACGTAGTTTTTGAATCATGGATAATCACCTCACGTTAATTTAATTAATATATATTTTAATTATTAAAACATATATTAATTAAAGTATATGTTGCTTTGTTTTGTCAAGAACAAAAAATTTACCGAATATCTATCCTGAAAATAGGCTCATCACCAAAAGTTGTGGGTGACATTTGTTAAGACGTATGCCTTGTATAGAAGTTGATTGGAGTGGAGACTGGGCGACTTCTTGGGGATCAGCGTCACAAATGAGACCCTGGAGCGAGCAGGCCGAGGAACGAAGGCTAAAAACATCACGTCCTGTGATAACGCCTTCGTGACCAACATCCTGTTACCCCAAGCGGCTCATCGGACGCCCCCAGGAAGCTCTGCTCTGCGCGAAAGCGAAGCGTCAGCGGCAAAGCGCCCAGTCGGAACGGAAATCAACCACACGTTATGGTGATGAGCCTGAAAATATGCTTTTTATGTATTTTCTGGGCAATAAAAAAAGGATTTCAATTGTATGAAATCCTAAAAAATTTTTTTCATTAACTGATTAACTTCATTTAGTACTCTTGCCATATCTTCAAGCTTTTCCTGTGGGAATTTCAAAAATATTTCTTGTACCTTAAGTGCGCCATTATTCGTTAAAACCATTTTGACTACTCGGCGATCTTCGCTTTCTCTAATCCGTTGTACTAAATCTATTTTTTCTAGCTTATCGCACATGGATGTAACTGCTCCAGGTGTCACACTAAAGAAGTCAGCAATTTCTGTTGCTTTCATTCCATCATTAATTTTTAGTTGGAGAAGGAGGATAAGTTGGTTTTGAGATAGTGACTCTCCTTCAGAGAGAAGATTGACAAACATTTTCGATGTTTGCTGTATTTCAAGCATTTCTCTCATAATGATTTCCACGTTACGTAATTGATTGTTATCTGACATATAATCTCACCTGTTAAAATATTTAATAATTAAATTATATAGCAAATATATAATAGGGGCTACTACTGAGATGTCGGGAAGCGGCTCGACGC
Source organism: Lysinibacillus sp. TE18511 (assembly GCF_054062295.1). Lineage (NCBI taxonomy): Bacteria > Bacillati > Bacillota > Bacilli > Caryophanales > Bacillaceae > Lysinibacillus > Lysinibacillus sp. TE18511. Next base: position 112,896 of record NZ_JBSSFD010000011.1, on the reverse strand, counting down.
TCGCCCGCAGCGGAAATCAGAGCCTTCTAATTTAATTAGGGTGGATAGAAATGGTTAATCAACACACCTGTTATTTTATAAAAGTATCGCACATCCATTTATAAAATTTTTCTTTCTCTTCAAATTGCGGATAATGAGCTGATTCCTCAAAGGCAATAAATTCTTTCTTATTGGCTTCAATCATATCAAAGTAATTTTTCGCTGCATTAGATGAAGTTTGATAATCATATTTCCCCATAACAAAATAGCTTGGTAATTCAAGTTTTTTTACTATAGTGGGTAATGGTGTTTTTATTACTTCCTGAAGTAAAGCCTCTTGCGAGTAAGATACCCCATAGTTATAACGGATTACATCTAATAAGTTGTACTCACTACTAAATAACATACCAATGTTATTACCATCAGGATTTTCAATAAGTCTTGAGGCCCCACCGTATTTCGCAATATAGTTACGTGGAGTAAACGCATCACCATTTTTAATTTGTTCAGTTAACCCTTGTAAATATAAAGCATCATCCTTATTGCCAGCATTTTGAGCCTGATCAATAACGAAGTTCAAACCATCAATTTCGCTTTCCACTATATCACTAATCTGTCCAATTCCAATGTATGCTTCATATTTTTCAGGAGCTTTGTAGGCAGCCTGTGTTGCAAGATAAGTACCATAAGAATGACCAATTAGTATGACCTTTTCTTTGCCGAGATGCTCTGATATATAATCCGTCAAAGCCAATAGATCGTCTACCAGTAAGTCTGATGAAAGATTAGAATAGTCCTCGAAAAAATGATATGATTTTCCACTTGCTCTTTGGTCGTAATTTACAACCGTAAAATTGTTTTCCAATAAGTCTTGATACTTACTGGCATACGGTATTTCTGAACATCCTGGTCCGCCATGTACAAAAATAATGACCGGATTATTCTTATCTTTGCCACGTATCATTATTTCATGACCGCTACCGTTTATATTCACTTGCTCTAATGAACTTATACTGTTATCACCTTTTATATCCGAAGTCCATGTAGGGAACAGAATTGCTATAATTAGTAACATAATAATAATTATTCCAAAATAGATTAAAAACTTCTTTATATTTTTCATATAGCCCCTTTCCACTAAATGTGATTTGAAACAAATATTTAGATCCTTTTAGGTAGAGTTGTTGAATTGTACATTTTTCTTTTATAAACATAAAAGTACATGCTTAGAGGCCACCATAGGACGACGAAAATTGGATAGATCGCCCATATTACTTCTGGTGAAGAGACAATATTTACGGTAATAAAAAAGATACTGATAAGAATTGTAGAGGTAACGGAAAATGCTACAAATGTTTTTCTTTGTGCATGGTATAAAGCTAAGGGCCACCATATTACTAAAAATGCTGGATAGATCGCCCAAGGATATGGATGAGACAAAATAATATTTAATAAGGAATAATAAATGATGGTAGTTGCACAGCCTATTAGCGCAATTTTTAAGGTTTTTGCTTTTTCTTCTAAGTACATAAGAATTGGCCACCAGATGATTGGATAAACCGCATAAATAAACCATAAATGATCGGGTGAATATAAATAATTTTCAATGATAAGAAATGCGATAATCATAGCACTACAAATAAGAGAATATTGTTTATACATTTTTTTAGACATGAAATATAAAGTAATTGGCCATAGCAAAAGCAGTAAACACGGGTATATAAACCAAATTTCTTGAGGTGAAGTTGTATAATTAACGATGCCTAAAAATATCATAGTCATCAAACTACCAGCAATCGAAAAGCTAATAAGGTTCCTCATGTTTTATTCACTCCATTTCTTACGTGACCAAACGAAGTACATAGAGAGTGGCCACCATAATATTGCGAAGATTGGATAAATCGCCCAAATTGTCTGTGGTGTATAGTAAAGATTAATAAAAATAAAAAATGCAATAATTAACCCACTGCCCCAAATAGAAAATTCTAAATTAAGTTTGGCCATATTTTTCTTTTCGGGCTCCTTAACGCCTAATTCCTTTTTCAAATCCTCCATATCTCCAAATTCTACGATAGCTTTGTTAATGGCATCCTCTTGCTCTTTCCCTTGATCCATTAAATAAAATACTTTTTCTTCAAGATTTTGAATGATTTCTTGTTTCACCATCTCTGTTTCCTTGTTGCGAGGAATATCTTTAAAAAGCTCATCAATATGGTTTTTTATTCTTTTCATTCTAAGCCCTCCATAAATAAGTCGATAATTTCTTTTACTTCCGACCACTCTTTTACTAGCTCGTTTAAATAAGCTTTACCTAAAGGGGTAATACGGTAATACTTTCTTTTGCCTCCATGTGAAACATCGCCATAGTAAGCTTCAATAACTTCCTTTTTTTCTAGACGTTGAAAAACTGCGTACAATGTTGCTTCTTTAATTTGAAAACGATTATTTGTGCGGAGACTTATTTCCTGAGAAATTTCATAACCATAACGATCTTTCTCTAAAATTAGCCTTAAAATAATGGAATCCAAGTGTCCGCGGATGATGTCACTTCGAACCATAAGTCACCTACTTATTTTTATTGCTCTATCTGTCAGAGTAATATTAGCAAACATTACTCTACCTGTCAAAGTAATTTTTGAGCAATAAAAAAATCCCCTCTCACTTCAACGGTGAAAGGAGATTGCTGATTTATTGTTAGCTATAGAAATGTCAGTATGTTTATTACATATACAATGCTGCAAGAAAGATCCCTAATACTTCTTCATAGATGTCGTCGAATTGGCTGATTGGAAGCGGATTTGTACCACTACCTAATTCAACGGTGAAGCCAGGTCGACGCCAATCTTGAATAAACCAGTCTTTATAGCCCGCATAACTGCCTGCCGAATTGATCGGCTCATAGCCACTGACTCGACTAAACTCGTTAACAAGAATTTCTGACTCGGGTGGTTCGAGATTTTCAAAGCCCCAATAAATTACTCTTCCTTGTGTATGAAATGCAAGAACTCTTGCAAAATCGCGCTTTTTTGTCAAATCAGCCATAGCAATGGTCTCTGGCTCGGACAAAGGTCGTTCTCCACCATAATCTCTTGGTCCAGGTGTTTTTGGATTGCGTGCGTTCTCTAGCTCCCATTTTGCAGGGAACTGGTCGTTCAAATCGACGCCATGTATATTTGCCTTCCAATTAGAGAAATTGGTGCTACCATTGTTCCAACTAATAAGTTGATCTCTTAATGCTTCGTCATTAGGTGGGCCTTGTATCACTAAGTCGACACCATCGGGATTGACCATCGGAACTATGGAAAGGGTTGTTTGCTGGTAAAGTGGGAATGTAGAAAGACCGCGAATTGTGCTTTGATTGGTGAGAGCGAGTAGGTAGTCATTTAAAAAAGTTAAAATAATCGGAGTTGTAATCCATTCATTCGCATGAAAGGAGCCGTTATAATGAACACGCTTCGTTCCGTTTCCGATTAGAAGCTCTGGAATCTCATGTTTTAAAACAGAATGCCCGACTGCAGAGCTTTGTAGAAATGGATAAGCAACGAGTAGTTTTTTGATTTCGTTCATCATAATGGTGGAGGTATAATTTTGCTTACCATCGATAAGCCTCCATGTAATTCGTTGGGGAATGCGAATTGTTTGGCCAATTTGCAAGTGATTTGGATTAAGGGTAGGATTGACTAGCAAGATGGCTACTAGTGGGAGATTTCTGCTTTGGGCTATTTGCCAAAACGTATCTCCTTGCTTTATTTGATAATTGTTCGTAACAAAACCTGGAATGCGAATGCGTTGACCAACCCTTAGAAATTGAGGATTAATATTTCGGTTGGAATCAATAATTAGTTGAAGAGGCATTTTAAACACTTCACTGAAATGCCAAAGAGAATCCCCGGGTCTTACAAAAATGTCCACAATTTTTCTCTCCTTACTATCAAATTATATCTCGGCAAAATAGTTCAATATAAAATGTATATGAAGAAAATAAGAGATTTATTAACTTTTAATGGCTCATCACCCAAAGTTGTGAGTGACATAAACGAATGTCATTTATATAAGTTGATCTTCGTTCCTACTGGACGCCCCCAGGAAAGCGCCTAGTAGGAACGGAAATCAACCACACGTTATGGTGGTGAGCGTTAAATATTTCTCGAAAAGAGATTATTGTCTCAACCTAAGAGGAAGAAACTTTGTTATTTTTTGATGTACAATTATACTGGAATTAGATTTTTTATGACAGGTAAAGGTAGGAAAACAAATGTTAAATAAATTAAAGCTAGGTATACGAACCAAAATTACGTTAGGCTATATTGTTATCATACTTTGTTTACTTGCATCAGTGCTCATCTTAAATAATCAAATTACCTCTCTACAAAAAGAAAGAAATTATATTATAAAGAATAATTCAAATATACATGCTCTAACCAATCGCATTGAAAAATACATTTTAGATATGGAATCGAGCCAGAGGGGCTTTGTTATTACAGGTGAATCAAGCTATTTAGAACCCTATTACGAAGCTGATGAAAAGTGGAGATCCGATTTTAATGAACTTTATCAGCTTTTAGAAAATAAACCAACAGAACAACAGAAGTTAAATGAGATAAAGACGACGATAGAGGATTGGATTACAACATCAGGGGAACCAGCCATTACATTTAAAAAAGAAAACAATGCAGAAGCGTTATGGGAAATCTATGAAGTAGATGTAGTTCGTAAAGACCTGGAAACAGTACGAAATCAGTTTGAATCACTCCGTTCAGCGGTGGTTGCAACTATGCAAGCCAAAGTGAATGATTTGGACAAGAGGGATAGTATTGTAACACTTACACTGCTTGGCATACTAGTATTTATTTCGGTTGTTGCGATTATCGTTGCAAGTGGCATATCTCGTTCCATCGTAAAAACAATAACGGAGGTTACGCAAACGATCAAAGAAATCGCAGCTTCTAAAAGCAATAAAAAAGGAAGAATTGAAGTTACATCAAATGATGAAATCAATGCGCTTGCAAATGCTACAAATGAGCTATTAGATACCTTTGAGAAAAAACAATTTTTGCAGTCAAATATCGCAGAAATTGTAACAAAGTATCAGGGCATTTCGGCTATTACTAAATTAGCTGAAATCTTCCTTTCAGAAGTAGCGCAAAAAACGCAGTCTTCCCTTGGCGCATTTTATATTCGTGAATCTATTGATAATAATATACAGTTTGTGAAAAAAGCTACTTTTGCGGATGATAGCATTGGAATCGAAAGCTTTAAATTGGGACAAGGCGTAATTGGACAATGTGCTTTAGAAAAAAGAGTTTTAATATATAACGATATTCCTGAAGACTTTCGTTTAATAGGCACTGGCTTAGGGAAAGTACCGCCAAAAAGTATCTTTATCGTCCCTATTATATTTGAGAATGACGTAATAGCTGTCGTTGAATTAGCCACAATGACTGGCTATAGTGAGTTGCAGCAAGAATTAGTGAAGCAAGTTATCGGAACGTTTGGATTAACCATTAATAGTGTTCTAGGACGTGTGGAAATTGTACGTTTATTAAATGAATCAACAACGATGGCAGAAGAATTACAGGTACAATCTGAAGAATTGCAAATGCGAACAGAAGAACTGACAATGATTAATGAACAACTGGAAGAAAGAACAAAAGAGGCCGAGTCAAAGTCGAGAGAACTAGAAAAGGCTAAAAAGGAATTAGAGGAAAGTGCGGAACAACTGTTACTAAATTCAAAGTATAAATCCGAGTTTTTAGCTAATATGTCACATGAATTGCGAACACCACTGAATAGCATATTAATTTTATCTGAAATGTTAGCTGAAAATAGTCAAAATCATATAACAGAAGAGGAAGTTGAATTTGCAAAGGTTATCTATTCTTCTGGTGAAGATCTGCTCGGGTTAATCAATGAAATTTTAGATTTATCGAAAGTGGAGGCAGGCAAGCTGGATATTATTTTTGGTGAAGTGAATATGAGTGAGTTTCCTGTACAAATCGAGCAAACCTTCGTGCCTGTAGCAATGAAAAAAAATCTACAATTCCATATTTCGAAAGCCGAAAATGTAATGGATGTTTTCTATACGGACGAAAAAAGATTCCAGCAAATTGTGAAAAATTTATTATCAAATGCCTTTAAATTTACAGAACAGGGCTCAATTAATTTAAATATCAAGCAGCTTGATTTAGAACAGTTAACAAATAATATGCAGGATATTAGTACGGACTGGTTAGAAATCAAAGTTTCGGATACAGGTATAGGGATTCCAAAGGACAAGCATCAGCTTATTTTTGAATCGTTCCAACAGGCTGATGGAGCAACTGTACGTAAATATGGTGGTACAGGTCTTGGATTATCGATTTGTAAAGAGTTTGCTAAATTACTTGGCGGTTGGGTTTCCTTACAAAGTGAAGAGGGACAAGGTAGTAGCTTTACGCTGACAATTCCAAGCTTACCGAATGGACTTGAAGAGAAGAAGTGCCTTGAACCGGGGATGTATGAGGTAGCGGCTACTAATGAAATATTTGATTCAGGAGAGGTAAAAGAACAACAGCTACCAGAAATTCAGGAAGTCTCTCAGCATGAGGTAGAAGTTTTACAAGGGAAAAATATTTTACTTGTAGACGACGATGATCGTAATATATATGCGTTAAAAACGGCACTTGAAAAACGAGGCATGAATATCTTCGTTGCAAAAGATGGCTTAGAGTGTTTAGCTATTATGCGAGCCAATCATAAAATAGATCTTATTCTTATGGATATAATGATGCCGAATATGGATGGCTATGAAACAATGTCGATTATACGAAAACAAATGAAGCTTACGGATTTACCGATTATTGCTTTAACGGCAAAGGCTATGAAAAGTGATCGAGATAAATCTTTGGAGGCTGGTGCTTCAGATTATGTAAGTAAGCCATTTAATTTAGATCAATTAGTATCTGTTCTAAAAGTATGGTTAATTGCTAAAGGAAGTTTATAAGTATGAATCAATTTCAGCCTCTGGAAGGAGACACTACGATTCGAAAATATTATTTCAAAATATAAAGAAATCGTAGGCAATGAAAGAATTTATCAAAAGGTACATTAAGATGGGGACTGCCGTCTAAGTTCCTTCACAAGTAGCAACTTAGGCGACAGCCCTATTTTATTTAGTTTTTAGCATGTGCTTGAATCATTACTACACACATATCATCTGGTTGATTTTCTTGTTGCTCCGTAGGCAGTAAGTTGTCAATCAGGTGTTGAGAATAATCCCATTTTGTAGATAGTAGCGTTTGCAATTGCTTCTCAGATTCTATTTCACATGGGCCCATTGCCTCTAAAACGCCATCCGTAAATAAAATAATTTGTACATCTTCATTGTATTGAATGAATTGCTTTTGAACATCGATCTCATCGAAAAAGCCGACTGCACAGCTTCCTTGATTTAATGGTACGAGTGTCTCTTCATCAACAAGAGCATAACCAGATGGATGACCAGCGTTCACATATTCAATTGTTTTTTGTTGTGTATCAATCACTAAATAAATCGCAGTAAAATAAAAAAGATTTCCGTCTTTTCCGTTTTGTAAAAGTGTCATATAACGGTTTAACTCTTTGATAACTAATTCAGGCTCTACCAATTGTTTAACAGCCTCTCTTAGAACAGAGGAGATAAACATACAAACAAGCGCTGCAGAGATACCATGCCCCATCATATCAAGTAAAATAATGGCGTATCGATGATCGTTTATTTTATGCCAATAATACATATCCCCAGCTAAATTAGAGGAAGGAAGATAGGATACGCCTATTTGAATATTATTCTCGTTTATAGGGGCACTCAAAAGGCTTCTTTGTACATGTGTTGCTAAATCTAGTTCGTATTGTATTTTATTTTCTTGTTGAGTATGCCAATCTAATTCGGCCTTCAATCGTAAAGCAACTCGAATTCTAGCAAGAAGCTCGGTTTTATTAATCGGCTTTGTAATATAATCTACACCACCAATATCCAATGCTTCTGCGAGCATGTTTTTATCTTCTAGAGCTGTGACAAAGATAATTTGAATATCTTTTAATCGTTCATTTTGCTTAATCCGTTTGCAGGCTTCGATTCCATCTACTTCAGGCATCATAATATCTAATAAAATTAAATCCACTGAATTTCCTTTTGGATTTGGTGCATCTAACTGTACATAATCAAAAAGCTCATAAGCCGATGTTAGAGAAACGCAGTTATCATAACCTGCATTTTTTAATATTTTTTCAATTACAAATAGATTGACCTGATTGTCATCTACAAGAAGAATAGTCATAATTATTTCCCCATATTCTGTTTGAATTCGTGCAGATTATTAAAATGTATTTAAAGACCCATTATACAAAATATTAGAGTTTTACAGTATCTTGAGACTCATCACCAAAAGTTGTGGATGACATTTTAAAATATATACCCTAAATATTAGTTGATTGGAATGGAGGCTGGGCGACTTCTTGGGAACCAGCGACAGGGGAACGAAGGCTAAACCATCACATCCTGTGATAACGCCTCCATGACCTCCATCGTGTAGGCCCAAGCAGCTCATCGGACGCCCCCAGGAAGCTCTGCTCTGCGCGACAGCAACAAATGCTTTCTGTGCGAAAGCGAAGCGACAGCAACAAATGCTTTCTGTGCGAAAGCGAAGCGACAGCAACAAATGCTTTCTGTACGAAAGCGAAGCGACAGCAACAAAGCGCGCTCAGGCGGAACGGAAATCAACCACGCGTTATGGTGATGCGCCTATGTTGATGAATTGGAAGAATATTTTACTAGGTATAAAGTTTGTAAACATGCATAAAAATTTATAGCTATTTTCCGATTTTAGCCTTTTTAAAACCACTATAAATATCAAATGCATTGGCTATGATGGTAATAGCAATGCTTAGAAATAATATTCGATCTATAGCAACAAAAATTTTAGCAGAGGTTGTTTCGGTAATCGCAGCGATATAAGGTATAGCGGGACGGTGTATGAAATCAGGATGAATAACTATGAAGATAAAAATAATGATGCCTATACATTGAAGAAGTGTATTTGCTACGGCAATTAACATAGTCCATTGACCGGTCTTCATTTTCCATAATGTTAAAGCTACACTTAAAGCTATCCAAAATAAAACGATTGGTGCAAAGGAGAGTAAGACATCCTGATTAAATATAGGCATAACAAATTTCAGGTCGCCTTTATTGTGGGAAGTATAGATTCCTAAAAGATGATTGGCATTAAAATAGACAAAGGAGAAAATAACGATACCTAAGAGACTAAAAATATTTTCATTACGTGAAATAATTTTTTCTTTAGGAATGATTCTAACTTTTGTTAAATCATCAGGTGTCCATTCTGGATGTTCTTTTAAAATGGGTATTCGAATATTTTTTCCGCCAGATCGTTCAATGATAATGAAAGTAACTGTAATCCAGAACAGTACGTATATGATTACTGAAATAATATGAGCGATCGTTAGAGAAATCGTTTTAATAATGGCAGTCAGAAGTGCACCTTCTCCGTTATAAAGCACAATACTTTCGATCATCTGTACAATAACTGTAATAAGAATTGCCCAGGGAATAACTAATTTTATTGTCCTAATATAAGTGTCAAACACTTTGGGACTTATTAAAAATCGTGGTGTATTTTGATAGCTTGCTGCAACTTCTACAGGATTTCCTAGCTTTTTGAGCACTTCCTTCATATCTGATTCTGAATAATCTTCAGGTAACATCTCTTCAATAGTAGATTTTAGTTTTAGACTGGTATCCTCACGTTTATCTTTCCTGATCCTTTTAGTTACTTCATGAATATATGCATCAATCAAATTCATTCTTTCCTTCTCCCTTCAATAATTCATGCAGTCCTAAGCCCACATTTGAGTCGAGCTATATGTGCTCAACAAATAATATTTCTGAGCTGTACTTTTGGTTCATCCCAGCTACTTGTAATCACTTTCCTAATCGCTGAGGCAACGAGAATAGTGTATTCTGTTCATGGTTCCTTCCGACTTGCTCGAGATGCTGAATAACCACCTCAGGTTTCAATACTGTCAACATACAGCATCATTTGCGTGTGGTAATATATGTTATTATCAAGACCTGAAATTAATGTGATAAAAATTATGAAAAGAGCGTGCCTTAAAATAAATTTAGTGTAGGGGGGAGATGTATATGAAGGTCTTTGAAAAATTAGTGAAGGAAATAGATTTTATAAACTTTGTTGATATTGTGGTTGGTGCTTATCCAGGAAGGATGGGTGGTTTAGAGCCGACGAGAGAGCAGTTAAAAACACTTTTTATGCACAATCAAAACAATGAGACTTCATGATTTTGAAATGAACCTTTTCTCTAAAGAGGCTATCAAAGGTGAGATGAAAGTTTTTGAATGTGATCACGATGATGTGGAAATGGTGATAGATATTGCAGAGCTATCTTCTCTTGTTACGGTACAAGCGTTATTTATGCTCAGTAAAGTGAAAATTAGTGATGGACAATATTTACATGCACTGCATCAATTCTCCTTTGTCCTTGATAAACCAACGTGCATTACAGCATTTTAGGGAAGCCCCAAATAGGCATCCCATAAAACCATTATTCTTTTTTCACAAAAAGTGATGAACGTACAGGGCGTTCCAATGGCGTAATATTAATAATAAAATAACTTATAATCAATATTAAAATAATAAGTGAATAAATTAAGGTGTTGATGGGGTGGTCATGCTCTACGATAATTAATCGAATCATGGCTGTAATACCTATATATATAAAGTACCTTAGAGGAAAATGATAATCCTCTTTAAAATATTTAATAATCATCGTGATAAATTCAAAATACAAAAAGAAAATAAGAATATTGGCGAGGAAAAGCTTATAATCACCGTCGCCCTTGTTGAAAATTAATATTTTAAGAAATTCGATGAGTTCTTTAAAAAGCAAAAAGGATAGGATGAGCGCTAGAAGCACTAAGCAAACATTCAGAAACAGCTGTAAAGATTTCGGCACGGCCTTTATTAGTTGTAAATATGTTGAGTTTTTTGAATCCATGTAATTCCTCCCATCTTATTTACGTATTGATCGTAAATCTCACGCTACATTTCTAGAAATCATTTAGTTCATTATGATTTGAATATAACATTATTTCGTAAATGTTTTAGTGCGATTTTGTAAAGTTTTGGTATATGTTCTCAAAAGAAAGTTTTCAAAATAATTTAGCTGTATGCTAAAATAGATGTGCATGAATATAAAATTTAAAAGGGGTTTTTGAAATGGCTAAAGCAGCAAAAACAGATGCAAAAATTACACCAGAGCGTTTAGAAGAAGCGTTAAACGTTCGTGATCGTCTTATTATTGAGTTACTAGTACAAGTACTTGATGAAAAGCTTGTAATTGAACGTCCAGTATTACGTGAGCGTGTAGGAAACCTTGTAGACCTTTCTGATCATGATGCAGAATTAAAAGAAACGATCCACGCTGTTATTAACAAACTATAATCTTAAGGGAAATGCTACACTTCATTGGTAGCATTTTTTCTTTTGTTGAAAAGGTGCATTTTAAATAAGAGGACTGCTCAGATACACCTAGAGAATTGCCCCATCAAGACCTTCCCAATACTCGGTAGCCGTCCCTATATAAACAACTCATATAGATTCTGGAAATTAAGAGGCGTAAATTACTATTAGAATATCGGAATCCAATGAAAAACCCAAACAAGATTCTTTCCATTCTTGTTTGGGTTTGCTTCATTTTTAGTATACTTTATCTCCGTTAAAAATAGAGTTTTTCACGATTACATAATCAACATTTCGAATAGCATCTAGCTTATTGCCACCTGCATAGGAAATAGATGATTGAAGATCTTGTTGCATTTCAATTAAAGTATCTTTGATGCTACCTTTATGTTCAACATACATCTTTTTACCTTCAACATTTTTGCGTTCACCTTTTTGGAATTCAGATGCAGAGCCAAAGTATTCCTTCACAGTTTTACCGTCAATTTCGATTGTTTCACCAGGTGACTCCTCATGACCTGCAAATAATGATCCAATCATCACCATTGAAGCACCAAAACGAACAGATTTTGCAATATCACCATGTGTACGAATACCACCATCAGCGATAATTGGTTTTGTAGCAGCTTTTGCACACCAGCGTAGTGCAGCTAGCTGCCAACCGCCTGTACCAAAACCAGTTTTGATTTTAGTAATACATACTTTACCTGGTCCAATACCAACTTTTGTTGCATCTGCACCAGCGTTTTCAAGTTCACGTACTGCTTCAGGTGTACCAACATTCCCAGCAATAACAAAGCTATTTGGTAGATGTTTTTTGATATGTTGAATCATACGAATGACAGCATTTGAATGCCCATGTGCAATGTCAATTGTAATAAATTCAGGCACTAAATGAGCAGCTGCTAATTCTTCAATAAATGCATATTCTTCTTCTTTTACACCAACACTAATTGAGGCGATTAATCCACGACCGTGCATATCTTTGATGAAATCAGCTCGTGTCTCTGGATTAAAACGGTGCATAATATAAAAGTAACCGTTTTCAGCAAGCTTCAAAGCAAGACGTTCGTCGATAATTGTTTGCATGTTTGCCGGTACTACAGGAAGTTTGAATGTATGACCGCCTAAAGTAACGGAAGTATCACATTCAGAACGACTTTCTACAATACACTTTGCGGGAATTAGTTGAATATCTTCATAGTCAAATACGTTATCCATTATATACACTCCTGAAATACGAATATTTTTTAATATTTGTTTAATATTGTTCGCCTTTTGTAATTTACATGATTTTCGAGTAAATGTCAAAGCTTTTGTCCAAATAAATAAAAAATTAGTAGGCGAGAATGGGGATTACCTCTTTTTTTATCCTCCTTTATTAATTGGAAGGCTCTGATTCCAAAATAAGCTTATCTAAAATTTGTATTATGATTTGCTATCCATGTACAATAGAATTGTTTCAAAAATTGACAAGGGAGTGTTGGAAATGGCAGTAGAAGTATACTTAATTTTTAATGGGAATTGTCGAGAGGCAGTATCGTTTTATGAGAAAGTTTTTGATACGGACAAGGCTGAAATTATGACATTCGGTGATTCACCGCAAAATCCAAATTATCAATTACCCGAAGAAGCTAAAGACCTTGTAATGCATACACGACTTTCGATTTTCGGTAGTACTGTAATGTTTTCAGATACATTCCCAGGCTCACCGTTCACAATCGGTAACAATGTAACGTTAGCTGTTGTCTCAAGTGATGAGGATAAGATGCGAAAAGCTTTTGAGGCTCTTAAAGATGGTGGCAAGGTTACTATGGAGCTGCAAGAAACATTTTGGAGCAAATGTTACGGCTCACTAACGGATAAATTCGGTATTGAATGGCAATTTAGTCATGAGGAAAATAAATAATAACAATGCTAAAAAGCACGATGAATAGGGAACCCTTTTTTTTATCGTGCAGCTGTAGACCAACCTGGACATCAGCCGAAGCCTACATTACGAATAAGTATTTTGAAATACTAGAGTAGTAACTATATCAATTAATACTTCGAAATTCTTTTAAAAACGATCATTAATATGACATATATAGCTACATTTTGATGTATACTAATGCTCAAAAGAGGAGGGAATTGCTTCATGATCCGACAAATTGGACAAGTAATGCTGTATGTAAATGATCAGGATACTGCCGTTAAGTTTTGGACAGAAAAAATTGGTTTCGTTGTAGTTGCAGACCAGGAAGAGGCGGGAATGCGCTGGATTGAAATTGCGCCGACTAAAGGAGCTCAAACTACTTTTGTTTTACACAATAAAGAAATCATTGCCAAAATGCAGCCTGAATTAAATTTAGGGACACCTTCTATTATGTTTTATGCAGATCATATAGAAAATCTGTATCAAGATTTCCAAGCAAAAGGCGTTAAAGTAGGGGATTTAGTCATGATGCCAATGGGTAGAGTTTTTAATTTCGCTGATCACGAAAATAATTATTTCGCATTGGTAGAAAAATAAATCATGGTTGTTCTATAAGTAAAAAATTTAAAGGGAATCTGTCCGATTTCGATTGTTCCATGTAGAAGTCGAGCAGATTCTTGCTTTTTATTCCTATAGAAGTTGTAGTTATTTATCCCGCAATAAAGGGCAGTAAGTCTATTTTAAGTCTTCTCCGAAAATCCCCACAGTTTGGCGGTCAATTGTAAATTCATAACCGTTCCATTTTAGAATGTTTTCGACATAACCTAATCGATCAGCATGAAATCTGCCTGCAATCGCTTGATAAGATAAAATCTCATATATTCCATCACGCTCAAAGTCCACTGGATACAATCCACTGATTGGATCAACCCATCCTTCAATAGGCTGCTTTAGGGTACCATTTTGATTATAAATTTCCGCTAAATAATCCGGTCCCTTGTATTGTAAATCGATGATATATTGCTTTTTAGGATTCATACTACGGACAGCTACTTTGTATTGATCTTGATAATTAACCGTGTACTTTAGTTTATTATTAAATGATTCTGCATCAAAAATTGAGCGTATTTTCCCATTTATTGAGGAGAATATTTCACCGTTGATAATACCTCCACTGCCACCAGTATCGGAAATAGCTAAAATATCATCTAGATGATTGCCGGTAAAGTCACCTAAAAATATAGTTGGATTATAGCCAACGTTTTGTTTGAGCATTATTTTTTCAAATTGTTGTGTATTTCCATAAAAAATAACAAGTGTTAGGTTTTGCCACAATGGGCTATCTGGCGTTTTAGTTCCCATCAAAAGAACTGTTTCGAGATAGCCATCACCATTAATATCTCCAAATTTCGTCTGAATAATCTGAGGAGCCATAGGTGAAATAGCGATATTATTTAAAGATGGGTTCATATTATTGGTCATACATACACCTCTTTCTTTAGTTTTAGCATATGTTGTAAATATGGCTTGGTGAGTAAAATGTAGAAATATAAACAACATATATCATATAAAACCAATAAAAAAACTTATAATAACCCATTGACATTTCCAAATGTGGGAAGTATCATAAGTGTCAACGAATCAGAAAATTCAGTACGAATTATAATCTCGCTACTAAAATGTAGTTAGAGATTTTTTTACAACATTAATCCTTAGTAAATGTATATGTTTTATATAATTTGGGAAGAAGGAGATTTTCTTGAAGGATTTATTTATTAAAACAAAGCGACAAGAGTATTGGCTTGAACAGCTAGCATCTATTTCTGAGCCAATCAAGGCTGAGGCCAAAGAGGTAGACGAACAATCTCGGTTTCCATTCGAAGCACATAAGTTACTTTTGCAAATTGGTTACCCAAAACTAACTTTGCCAAAAAAATATGGCGGTGAAGGTTTATCCGTCTATGATATGGTGCTCGTTCAAGAAACGTTAGCGAGCTATGATGAGAATGCCTCACTCTCACTAGGATGGACATTAGGTGTTGTAGGTGAACTATATGAGAAAAAGCTATGGACAGAGGATTTACTCAGTCTCTTTGCTCAAGAAATAAACAACGGTGCAATTATAAATAGGGCCGTGAGTGAAGTGGCAACTGGGAGTCCAACACGTGGAGGGCGACCAGGAACAAACGCGGTCTCTATAGAAGAAGGATGGCTCTTAAATGGACGTAAAATCTTTACGACGGCTTCTCCGGTCCTAGATTATTTCTTAACATCAGCTTGGATTGAGGAAAAAAATAAAATCGGCTTCTTCCTTATTCATAAAGATGTCCAAGGGCTTTCAATCGAAGAAAACTGGGAGATGTCAGCAATGCGAGGTACTAGTAGTCATGATCTAGTTTTAAAGGATGTAATTGTCCCTGCAAGTCATTTGGTAGAATTACCAAGTCATCCAAGCGGTGGCAAGATAAATGGTTGGATTCTACATATCCCAGCAACGTACTTAGGTATTGCGCAGGCAGCTCGTGATTATGCATTACATTTTGCCAATCATCATCAACCAAATAGCTTGAATGCTCCAATTAGTACATTACCAAATGTACAGCAACTTCTAGGCGATATTGAATTGATGCTACATCAGGCACGCTTTGTGCTATATGGAGTAGCTGAGGCTTATGATGACCCAGCTAGGCGTGAGCTTATAACAAATGAAATGGCAGTTGCTAAGCATACGGTAACCAATTTGGTGATTGAAATTGTAGATAAGGCAATGCGTGTAGTAGGTGCGAAAAGCTTACAATTAACAAATCCATTGCAACGCTATTATCGAAATGTTCGTGCAGGACTTCATAATCCACCGATGGATGATATGACCATTATTAAATTGGCAAATGCTGCGATTGAACAGCAGAAATCGGATGAAATCAATGACAAAACCATAGAGAATAAGGAGAAATGATAGATGTTTAAACAAAAGAAAAAATTTTTTCAATTGGCAGCAATCGGATTGGCTTCACTTGCTATTTTAGCAGGCTGTAATTCAGGCGAGACTTCAGACAAAGACTCGGAGGATGGCGTGAAAGTACGTACAGTAAAAGTTGCATTTGACCAGGCGACTAAGCCAATTAGTTATCTAGATGATAAAGGAAATCCAACAGGCTACGATGTGGAAGTCATGAAGCTAGTGGATGAACTATTACCTGAATATAAGTTTGAATATGTAGGGACAACGAGCGACGATTTATTGATTGGTGTAGAGCAGGGGAAATATCAAGTAGGTGTAAAAAACGCATTCTTTACGCAGGAACGTACAGAGAAATTTATTTTCCCTAAAGAATTTTTAGGCTTAAGTAGTGCAGGTTTAGTTTTACGCAAAGAAGATGAAGCTGTGAAAACTTTAGCCGACTTTGCTAAAAAGGGTTATTCATTAGCACCAATTGCTGCGAATAATGCTCAATACACAATTATTGATGAATATAATAAGGCCAACCCTGACAATCAAGTTAAATTACAGGCTGGAGATGCATTTACTATCGATGTCGTGCAATGGGTAAATGAAAAACGTGTCGATGGTGGTGTCATGATTGAAGGTCCATTTAAACAACAAGTTTTAGCAGAAGATGGCCCATATCATAACTTAAAGGATGAAGTAGTGTACAACGAATTTGCCGTTATTAAAACATGGCCATTGTTCAATAAAAAGGAACAGGAATTTGCAGACGCTTACGATAAAGCGATCACTCAAATTAAAGAACAGAAGAAAACAAATGAATTAAGCACTAAGTTTTACGGCCGAGATTTATTTGAAGTGTTAGAAACTGTGAATCGCTAATAATAATTTCTCTTTTACAGTTGGTACTGAATAAAAGGCTGTTGAGTCTGTAAACTCAGCAGTCTTTATTCATACAAAAAAGCATTAAAACTTATGCTATAGTCCAAACATTTAATAAAAGTTGGTGAGGAAATGGAGAAGTATTTTGATGCATCATACATTTGGAACTCAATTCCTGTATTATTGCCGTTTTTAAAAGTTACCTTCTTAGTCGCAGGGTCTTCCATTGTACTAGGCACAATTTTTGGCTTACTATTAGCGGCTGCCAAGTTAAGTTCAATAAAATTATTACAAAAATTAGCAAACTTATATACAACGATTATGCGTTGTACACCGTCGATTGTCTTATTATTTCTCGTCTATTATGGTGTTCCGGCATTAGCGGAAAACTTCGGTATAAATCTCCATTCAATTGAAACAGCCATTTTCGTAGTCGTAACATTTACTTTGCAGTTTGCAGCGATTATGTCAGAGGTTATTCGTTCTGCCTATTTAGCTATTAATAAAGGGCAATTTGAAGCGGCGGTTAGTGTAGGATTAACACCATTTCAGGCATATCGACGTATTATTTTCCCACAGGCACTCGTTATCGCATTACCGAACTTTGGGAATGGAATGATTGCGTTATTACAAGAGGGCGCGCTTGCTTATACAATCGGCTTAATTGACATTGTCGGAAAAGCAAATTTAATTATCGCAAGTAATATTAATGCACATGCATTAGAAATATATATTGCCTTAGCGATTGTTTATTGGGTGCTGTCGATTATTATAGAAAAGTTCTTTGCTATGCTAGAGAAGTTTTTTGGCAAGGGGAAAAAGACATTAGAAACGACGTAAGGAGGCGTAACCATGAATTATCAATTTTTAATTGAAACATTTTTTGTTGCATTAACAGGTGTACCTATCGCGCTCCTTGTGACAGTTGTTGCTTTGCTCGTTGCCCTGCCACTTGGTTTTATACTGGCACTAACACGGATTAATAAAATCCCGGTGATCCATCATATAGCAAAAATCTATGTTTCCTTTGTACGAGGTACACCTATCATCATTCAAATCTTTATTGTTTATAGTAGTATCCCACTACTACTTAAAGCTATTTTTGAAAAATATAATATTACGTATGATATTTATAAAATTAATCCAATTTGGTATGCATTTATCGTCTTCGCCTTTAGTACGACTGCGATTTTAATAGAAGTATTTCGTTCTGCTTTAAGTACAATTGAAAAAGGCCAACTAGAGGCTGCTCATGCTGTAGGCTTATCAACATTTCAAGCCTATCGCCGTATTATTATTCCGCAAGCTTTAGTAGTGGCTATGCCAAATATTTGTACGGCTACAGTCAATCTCATTAAAGCGACATCTTTAGGCTATGCAATGTCCTTACCTGAAATTACATTAAAGGCTAAGGTAGCTGCAAATGTTGGCTACAATTACGTAGAAGCATATATTGATATTTTCATTGTGTACTTAATTTTATGTAGTACAGTTGAATACATTTTTAAACGATATGAAAAATATTTAAGCAAATTCAAAGTGGCAAAAGCTTAAGGGGTGAACGCGCATGTTAGAGATTAAAAATATTCATAAATCATTTGGTGACAATGAAATTTTAAAGGGTGTCGATTTAGCCATTGATAAAGGTGATGTTGTTGTTATTTTAGGTCCCAGCGGCTCAGGAAAAACGACATTATTACGTTGCATTAACTTTTTGGAAAAAGCCGATCAAGGACATGCGACATTTGGTGATATTCAAGTGGATTTTCAAAATGTGAAGAAGAAGGACGTACATTCCATTCGTCAACGTGTAGCCTTTGTATTCCAAAACTATAATCTTTTCACGAATAAAACAGCGCTAGAAAATGTGACAGAAGGGCTTATTATAGGACGTAAAGTTCCAAAGGCAGAGGCCATTGAAATTGGCAAAAAGGCGCTAGATAAAGTAGGTTTATCAGAAAAATACGATTCCTATCCAAGTCAATTGTCTGGTGGTCAACAACAGCGAGTTGGTATTGCGCGAGCAGTGGCGTTAAATCCGGATATTATTTTATTTGACGAACCAACTTCCGCACTTGACCCAGAGCTAGTGGGGGAAGTCCTTCAGGTTATGAAAAACATTGCGGCTGAGGGAACAACGATGCTTGTTGTCACGCATGAAATGGGCTTTGCCAAAGACGTCGCAAACCGAGTAATTTTTATGGACGGTGGTGTCGTTGTAGAGGAAGGTAGCCCTCGCGATATATTCGTTAATCCGAAAGAGGAGCGCACGAAGAAATTCTTAAAACGTGTTATTCCAGAGGATTATACGTACTACATTTAAGAAAGAAATATAGTCTAGTGATTTTTTGTAAAATCTTGATATTATAAAGTTATGATATAATATCAAATTTTTAATAAAAAACTGTTCCGAAAAAGTTGGGGCAGTCTTTTTTTTAGCTAGATTTTCCCTTTCTGAAGAACGTTACTTTTTATGGATAGCCACCAATATTTTGGTATGACATCATATATATAAGTCGATTGGGTAATTCCTTGGGGACAGCGATAGAGCTCAAAAATTAATCTCCGTACTTTAAAGTTAAGCCGGTGATTAATTTTTGATCAAGAATAGCTTCGTAATAAGGGAGAGTAGAGGTTAATATATGACACTTGAAAGGGGGTGAAAAAAATGAAGGTGATATTTACAGTGGGGCTACCTGGGAGTGGCAAAAGTACGTTTGTTAAGAGTCTAGCAAAAAGCGAAAATGCGCTTATTCTTTCAAGTGATACTATACGTCAAGAGTTATTCGGTGACGCTACAAGGCAGCGATCGCGAATAGTATTCCGTGTTTTGTATGAGCGTTTGAATGAATGTGTAGCCAAAGGTCAATCGGTTATTGTCGATGCGACAAATATTGAACGGGAACGTAGAATATTTGCACTAGGTAAATTGACTAGTAATGTGAAAGTTGTATGCTATTATTTTGATACACCTTACACGTTGTGTGTAGCAAGAAATCAACAAAGAAAGAGGAAAGTTCCGTTAGTGATAATGGATAAAATGAGGAAGAACCTAGAGTTTCCGATAATGGGAGAAGGATTTGATGAGGTGCATATTGTACATGAAGCGAGTCCGTATGAAATCTCAAAAAAACAATTTATTTCACTAATCCAAAGCCAGCCCACATATGAGGAGCTATTTCGGGCGTTAAAATCAGTCCCACTATTTGAAGAGATTTATCGGTTTAATCAAGAAAATCCATACCATCAATTTTTACTATGCCAGCATACGTATTTTGTTTATGAATATATGAACGAATACTATATGGAAAGTGACAAGCTAGCATTACAAATAGCCGCTTTATTCCATGATGTAGGCAAACCATTTTGTAAAAAATATAAAGAATTACAACAAAGATATGGATATTACGGACATGAAAATGTATCTGCCCAAATGGTATGTCATTTTTTATTAGAGCTAGGATTTGAAGAAGACTTTGTTTTAAAGGTTGTTAATTTAGTGCAATTTCATATGTTAATTCAATACGGGGGCGATAAGGGAGGAAGTAAGATTTATCATTTATTAGATGGTGACTTATTAACAAAACTTTATTTCTTTCGTGAAGCAGATCAATTTGCTAAATAGGTGTAAGTAAAGGAAGTGAGTTTATGACCAATTTAAAGAAATACCCAAGAAGCTTTCATTTGCCGTGGAGTAGAGGATATACACATGACGATAAGGTTGCTAAAAATGTGGATCATTTTATTGGGAAAGAGGTTGTTGTAACAGAAAAATTAGATGGTGAAGGAACAACACTTTATCGAAACTATATGCATGCTAGAAGCTTAAATTCAGGAGATCACCCATCTAGGCACTGGGTAAAAACGTTTCATGCTAACTTTGCATTTCAGATTCCAGATGATTGGAGATTATGTGGTGAAAATGTTTTTGCCAAACACTCCATTTACTATAATGAGTTAACGAGCTACTTTTATTTATTTAGTATTTGGAATGAAAAAAATATTTGTTTAAGCTGGGATGAAACAGTCGACTATGCAGCTGAACTGGGTATTGAAACGGTACCTGTTTTATATCGAGGCATTTTCGATGAAGAAAAAATAAAGAAGACTTTTACAGGAAAATCACTTCTTGGGGGTGAGCAGGAAGGGTATGTTATTAGAAATACGGCTGCCTTTCATTATGATGATTTTCAATATAATCTAGGGAAATGTGTTAGACAGAATCATGTTCGAACAAGTGAACATTGGTTAAATGAAGAAATGATTCCTAATCACCTGAAATAAGTTTTGTTTGAAAAGATTTAATCTACTATAAAGCAAAAGGACTGAGAAAAATGTAATTCTTAATGGGGTAATAATACATAATGTATATGAGGAAGTATGCAGTGGGTGGCATGTCCCTTTACGGGATTTACAGGTTCGATTCCTGTCATCCTCACTAAAAAATACCGTAATAAATTGAATGACCAAAATAAAAGTTAACAATAATTCGACACTATATTATAGGGGCAGTACGTGTAAAAAACCCTGCTAGTATAAAAATATGTCACTATAAGAAAACGAACTCCCTAACAGAAGTGGGAGTTCGTTTTCTTATAGCTTTATTTTGTATAGTTATCGAAATAACCTTGAATATAAATCATAGGTGTTCCTTTATCACCTGAACCAGAAGTTAGGTCAGATAGTGAACCAATTAAGTCTGTTAAGCGACGAGGTGTTGTACCTTGAGCAGCCATTTGCCCAGTTAAATCTTCATCTTTGTTTTGAATATATTCAGAGATTGCTGCTTTTAGCTCTTCACCACGAAGATTTGCGAAATCGTTATCTGCTAAATATTTCAGCTTTACTTCGTTTGGTGTGCCATCTAATCCGGCAGTGTATGCAGGAGATACAACAGGGTCAGCTAACTCCCAAATTTTGCCTACAGGATCTTTGAATGCGCCATCGCCGTAGATCATTACTTCAACTGTTTTACCAGTAGCTTCTTTGATCTTTGCTTGAATGCCGTCAACAATTGGTTGGCAAGTGTGTGGGAATAATTTTATGCTATCTTCAGTTGCTTTATTTGAACCAAGTAGACCATATTCCGCATTGAAGCCAGAACCGTTATTAGTTACAGATAAAATATTATCAAGACTGTATACTTTTTCAGCGCCATTTGCCATTAAAATACGTTTTGTACGTAAGCGTGAATGAATATCACAAGCTAATACACTCTTTGTATAGTCTAAAATAGTTTTTGGGTTGTTTGAAAAGATAACTTCACAAGCAGCGCCTTCAGCTTCGATTAATTCTTTGTAGTATTCAATATAATCTACACCTGTAAAAGTGTGTTTTTTATAGCCGAAATGTTCACGGAATTCAACTTCTGTTAAAGTATCTGTCCAAGGGTTTATACCTTTTACGTCTAGTTCATCAATATCAACTAGGTGGTTACCAACCTCATCAGATGGATAGCTTAGCATAAGAACAACTTTCTTCACGCCCTTAGCGATACCACGTAAGCAGTTAGCGAAACGGTTACGGCTTAGAATTGGGAAAATAACACCTACAGTATCGTCACCAAATTTAGCAGCCACGTCCGCTGCAATGTCATCGATTGATGCATAGTTACCTTGTGCACGCGCTACGACAGATTCTGTTACTGTTACAATGTCACGATCCTCAATTGAATAGCCTTCTGTCTTTGCTGCGTTTAATACTGTATCAACAACGATTTGCTCAATATTATCGCCTTCGTTAATAATTGGACCACGAAGACCTCTTACTACTGTACCAACTACACGTTCCAAAATAATCTCTCCTCGTTAATGGTAAATGTATGTTAAATAAATAAATATAACCAATATGATTTTACTATACGCCCCTTTAGTGATATAAGTAAAATTAATAGTTCATATAATAGCTATAAGGAGTGCTTATGTGGTAGGGAAATTAGATTTATATCGTGTTTTTACTGTTGTTGCTAAAAATAATAGCTTTTCAAGGGCTGCTAAAGACTTATATATGACTCAACCAGCCGTTAGCCAAGCCATGATGCAATTAGAAAAGGAACTCGGTACACGTCTCTTTAATCGTACTCCGAAGGGGGTAACCTTAACGACTGAGGGGAACCTTCTATATGAATATACGAATTCAGCATTAGGCCTTATAGATGCTGGTGAGGAGAAGTTGCTAGAATTTAAAAATTTAACAACAGGTCAGTTGAAAATTGGGGTAGGGGACACCATTTCCCGTTTCTTTTTAATGCCTTATCTAGAGGCGTTTCATACAATGTATCCTAATATAAAATTACAAATGTTAAATGGAACGACTTCTGAAATTTGTAACTTTATTAAATCTGGTGAGGTTGATATAGGGCTTTGTAATTTTCCGATAGAAGATCAGACATTACAGTTAACAGCATGCACAGAGGTTCAAGATATTTTTGTATGTGGTGAAAAGTACAAAACATTAGCGTCGAACAGCTTAAGATTTGAAGAACTTTTAAAGTTTCCACTTATTTTTCTAGAGAAAAAATCAAATTCTAGAAAGTATGTAGAAAATTATTTGTTTTCGAGGGGAATCCACATTGAACCTGAGTTCGAGCTCGGTTCACATGATCTTGTGCTAGAGTTTGCACGCAGTAATTTAGGCATTGCATGTGTAACGAAAGAATTTTCTAAAGATTATTTGCAACGAGGGCTTCTCTATGAGCTAACATTAACAGATAGTATACCAACACGAAGCATTGGCATGTGTTATTTGAAAAGTGTACCGTTATCTCGAGCGGCGTTGAAATTTGTAGAAATTATTGAGCACAAGCAGGAGCGTAAACGTCTAAATCCAAGAATTATAAAGTGAGCTTAGCGATTAAAATCCCGCTAAGCTCTTTTTTAGTAGTGCTTCTATGAGGGTGTCAACATTGCGTTTATTTTTCATCGTAGGTGAGTACAAATAAGAGAATGTTCGCATAAAATGCTGTCCTTCAAGCGGCAAAATTTTTATATCGCCATTTTTTAGTTCACGCTCAATAACACTAGCAGACAGTAGGGAAAGTCCAAGCCCCTGTATAACACTCTCTTTCACACCTTGATTGCTACTAATAGTAAGAAGTGAACGCACTTGGAGCCCATTTGTTCTAAATAAATGATCTAAATAATAACGAGTGCCAGAGCCTTCTTCACGTGCAACCCAATTTTGTTGCTGTAAGTCCGTAACCGTAATAGTCGACTTCTTGACAAGAGGGTGATTGCTAGCACTAACAATAAATAGCTCATCCTGCATAAACGGTTTAATAATAACCTCATTGTCGTTTGACTGTCCTTCAATAAGGCCAATATCGACCTGTAACAATTTTGTGTATTGAATGATTTCTTCCGTATTGCCAATAATAACTTGAAGCTCGAGCTGAGGGAATTGCTGATGCAGACTCGCTATTATAGGTGGCAATATGTATTCGCCAATTGTAAAACTAGAGCCAATAACAAGTGTACCTTGAATTTCATGATGAAAGGCTAAAATATCTTCCCGTGCTGCCTCTGCAATTGCCATCATTTGCTTCGCTCGTTTATATAAAATTTCCCCAGTTGGTGTAATTTGTACTGACTTTGGAGAGCGGATAAACAACGTCGTTTGAAAGTCTTGCTCTAAGTTTTTTATGTGTAAACTGACACTGGGCTGTGAAATATGAAGTATTTCGGAGGCTTTCGTAAAATTTTTGACCTCCACTAGTGTAATGAATGTTTTTAAAGCATCATATTGCATGTCATCACCCCTGCTATTAGAAATATTAATAATTACAATTATATATATGTATTTTACTAATGATTAACTTTTTAATAAAGTAATAATCATCAAGGATGAAAGAAGTGAACAACATGGATATTGGGCAAAGGTTAAAAAGTTTCCTAACCCCTGCGTTTATGAAGGGAATATTGTTGACACTCATTATTGCCTTAGTCGCAAAATATATTTCGACATTTCCATTTTTCTCAATACTGGGGCAGCTTGTCATTGCAATTATTTTAGGTATGGCTTGGAGAGCAGCCTTTAAGGTACAGGATTCATGGCAAGCAGGCATATCATTTTCAAGTAAAAAGCTATTAAGATTAGGCATTATTTTACTGGGTATGCGTTTAAATTTAGCGGATATTTATCATGCTGGTGCGGGTGTCTTTCTCATTGCATTTATTGATTTGGTATTTGCTTTAGTGGTTGTATATGGCTTAACGAAGGTATTTCATGTAGAGAAGAAGTTAGGCATATTAACAGCTTGTGGCACAGCCATTTGCGGAGCGGCCGCTGTTGTCGCTATTGCTCCTCAAATTAAAGCAAATGAAAAAGAAACAGCAGTGGGCGCGGCAATTGTCGCATTACTAGGGACTATATTCACATTAGTCTACACAGTGTTATACTCAGTATTTAACTTAACGCCTACTGAATACGGTATTTTCGCAGGAGGCACTCTACATGAGATTGCTCATGTTATTGCAGCAGCCTCTGCTGGTGGAAATGAAGCAGTTGATATGGCAGTTATTGTTAAGCTAACACGTGTCGCATTGCTTGTACCGGTAGCCATTATTATCGGTATTTTTTATCAGAGAATGGACAAGGGGCAGGGAAAAGAAGGATTTTCTCTATCAATCATTCCGTGGTTTATTCTCGGATTTTTAGCAATGAGTGCGATTAATTCGTTAGGTATTATACCAGCCAATGTAGCGCAAACATTTGTAAATATCTCGTATCTTTTAATTGGGATGTCGATGGCTGGCCTAGGTTTAAATGTAGAGATAAAAACCTTTAAACAATTAGGTGTAAAAGCATTTATTGCAGGACTGATCGGTTCGGTTTGTTTATCGATAATAGGGTATGTATTAGTCATTTTTATGCGATAAAATATTTCAAAAAAATCCTGCATATTCGAATATGCAGGATTTTTTTAGATAGAATCAGAAGATATTTTAGATTTTTTTAGTTTTTCATATACAAATTAAAAATTAGCGTGATGCTTCAATGGAAGAAGCTAATTCAGCTATAACTATTTTGCTACCTATCATTGGGCTATTTTCAGGTTTTGCTCCCTCAGAGCCTGGTTCTGGGCGTTGATGGGCAGCGGCGAATGCATCGCTATTACGCCAAGCTTGGAAATGTTCCTTAGACTCCCAGTACATATTGACGCTCATTTCGTCATAAGTCGGATCATCAGTTGAAACTAACACCTCTACTTTATGGAAGCCTTCGAATTGCTGTAGTGGTCCTGGTTTTGTAAAGTTCGGCGCCATTTTTGCAGCAAAGCCTGGTTTAACTTGAATACGATTTGTAACAATAATCATGCTTTTCCCCCCTAATCATTTTCTAGTTAGAAAAAATCTACTATTCGAATGAGTTATCAGTGATTATCATTCGCAATCAATGATAATTGGCGTAGGAAGACATTGTCAATAGAATAGTCGTGTAAATTGTAAATATAATTGAAGAGGTCGCTAAAAAAATAGTCATTTTCAAACCTTTTTGGTATGGTTTTTGCCTTTTATCGTGCTAAAATAAAGCATTCTTTTTAGGAGTATAATAGTATGAATGAACATCAATTTGATAAGTTATTGCATATTAATACAGTTGGTGAACAGTATGGTTTCCCTAAATTAGCTCATTACCATCGCTATGAGCCAACACCATATGTCGGATTAGAACAATTATTTTCACAGTATGAAATGCCAGATAATCCAGTGTTTATCGATATGGGATGTGGAAAAGGGAGAGTACCTATTTATGTGCATCATAAATTTCATATCCCGACAATTGGAATAGAAATGGATGAAGGTTTTTATGCAGAGGCAGAGAACAATAAAAAGGGTTATCTTCAAAAGAAGAATGCTCAAGCTTCAATTTCCTTTATTCATTCAATAGCGGAGAACTATGCTATTCAATCACGCGACACGGTTTTCTTTTTTTTCAATCCGTTTTCAATTCATATTTTCCGTACGGTCATTCATAATATTTGGAAGTCTTATGAGCAACATATGCGTGAAATTCATATTATTTTATACTATCCACCTTATGATTATTTGCAGTTTTTACATCACGGGACACCTTTTGAATTAATTCATGAGGTTCATCTAGAGAATGAAACAAATATTAACGAACGCCTCTGCGTGTTTGCATTGAAAAAAGCTTAGAGCTTGGGGAAATCTGACTCTAAGCTTTTTTCTATTTATGAAATTCTTGTACCAATCATTGTTTATTTTCCTGGAAATAAAAATCATTTAAAATCTTGCAATTTTCGCAAAAAAGACATCTTCAATGGAGATTTTTTTATAAAAAAATAATCGGAAATAATAATTTTGTAGTAATAAACATCAATAATTAATAGATAATTCGAAAATTACTAATTATACTGAAAAATCACTCTAGACTAAATATAAAGAATGTTTTACAATGTAAAAGGCTTAAATGAATAATATTCTAATTTAGTTTTAGCATAGTTATAAATAATAGTTTTGGTCATTTTTGTTATTGAGGAAATGAATTTAATTGTTTATAATTATCAGAAATATCTAATATTTGAGAA
Organism: Lysinibacillus sp. TE18511; assembly: GCF_054062295.1. Taxonomy (NCBI): domain Bacteria; kingdom Bacillati; phylum Bacillota; class Bacilli; order Caryophanales; family Bacillaceae; genus Lysinibacillus; species Lysinibacillus sp. TE18511. The sequence continues at coordinate 85,105 of NZ_JBSSFD010000011.1, read as the reverse complement.
ATTTCAAGGGGGATAAAATTATGAGAGAGAACAAAAAGCTTAAAAAGTTCGGTTCACTTCTAGTTGCTTCTTCATTACTTGCGGGTGTTCTTGCTGGTTGTGGAAACGGAGATAGCTCAGGTTCAGGAGGCGGTTCTTCTGATGGCGATACGATTAAAATTGGTGCGAATTTAGAGCTTTCTGGTAACGTAGCTTCCTATGGTTCTTCAATTGCTCTAGGCGCAGAGCTAGCAGTTAAAGAAATTAATGATAAGGGCGGTATCGACGGTAAGAAAATCGAGCTTATTAAAGTAGATAATAAATCAGAAAACGCAGAGGCAACTACAGCAGCTATTAAACTAGCAACACAAGATAAAGTAGTAGCAATGCTAGCCCCAGCAACTTCTGGTAATACAGTTGCAACTGTGCAAATTGCGAACGACAAGAAAATTCCAATCGTTACTGGTTCTGGTACAGCTCCTAACATTACAGTAAATGATGATGGCAGCGTTAATGAATACGCATTCCGTACTTGTTTCATTGATCCATTCCAAGGGATTGTGGCAGCGAACTTCGCTTCTGGTGAATTGAAAGCTAAAAACGTAGCTATTTTTGCGGACAATGCATCCGACTATGCAAAAGGTTTAGCAAAATCATTTAAAGAAACGATTACTAAAAATGGTGGGAAAGTTGTAGAAGAAGAAGCGTATGTGGCTAAGGATGCTGACTTCCGTACACAATTAACAAATATTAAAGCAGCTAAACCAGACTTTATCTTTATCCCAGGATACTATGAAGAGGTTGGTTTAATTGTTAAACAAGCACGTGAAATGGGTATCGATGTACCACTGATGGGAGCTGATGGTTGGGATTCACCGACATTAGTAGAGCTAGCTGGTGCGGATGCGTTGAATAACACATATATTACAAACCATTACTCTGCAGAAGACCCAGATCAAAAAATTCAAGACTTCGTAAAGGCATTTAAAGCAGCGAACAAAGACAAAGCACCTGATGCATTCAATGCACTTGGCTATGACACAATTTACTACATTGCTGATGCTATTAAGCGTGCAGGCTCTACGGAGGGGGAAGCAATTCAAAAAGCATTGGCTGACACAAAAGATCTTTCTTTAGTAACAGGTACTTTCTCAGTTGACAAAGATCATAACCCAATTAAAACAGCAACAGTTCTTGAATTTAAAGACGGTAAACAAGTGTTCAACTCTAAAGTTAATCCTTAATGTTTTCTAGGCAAGGGGAGGCGGGTAAACACGTCTTCCTTTTTGTTTATTTTCATTCAGTGAAGACTCCCACCATTGAAGATGGTGAGATGAATGCGGATATGGTTCATTTACAGTGTCCAAGCACCTACTTAATGAAAATAAAGCCTCCGGTGGATGTCACGGATTTTGAAAGGAGTGAATTGTGCGAGCACAATTCAAAATCCGGACGCAATTACGCCAAGGCGAAATTGATAGACCATGAAAAAATTTTTTAAGAGGACACAATTTACTCTATTTTCAATAATAACATGTAGAAGTAAGTTAAATTTTTGCATTTTTCGAAAAATAAAAGGAGTGAACGCTCATGGAATGGATACAACAGCTTGTGAATGGTATTTCACTCGGTAGTATCTACGCGTTAATAGCGTTAGGGTATACGATGGTATACGGCATTATTAAGCTGATTAACTTTGCCCACGGTGATGTCTTCATGATTGGGTCATTTATTGGCTTTTATGCAATTGCTAAATGGGAGCTTGGCTTCTTCCCGGCACTATTATTGGCGATGGCAGTTTGTGCAATCTTTGGTGTTTTAATTGAACGTATTGCTTATAAGCGTTTACGAAATGCAACACGTATTGCAGCTTTAATTACAGCAATCGGTGTATCGCTATTAATCGAATACACGACTATTTTCTTCAGAGGTGCGCAACCAGCGGCATATCCTGAAGTCATTAAAAATAAATCTTTTGATGTTTTCGGGGTTCAAATTAGTAGTACATCTATTTTAATTTTAACGGTAGCAATTGTACTGATGATTCTTTTACAATTCATCGTTCATAAAACAAAGATCGGAAAAGCTATGCGCGCAGTTTCTCATGATGCTGATGCAGCACGTTTAATGGGGATTAACGTAGATAATACAATTTCAGCAACATTCGCAATTGGTTCTGCTTTAGCTGGCGCAGCAGGTGTTATCTTTGGCATTTACTATACGAAAATCGATCCATTAATGGGGGTTATTCCAGGGGTTAAAGCGTTCATTGCTGCAGTACTAGGTGGTATTGGTATTATTCCTGGTGCCATGGTTGGCGGTATGTTATTAGGTGTTGTGGAATCATTAGTAAGTGCACTTGGTTTTTCTTTATGGCGCGATGCAGCGGCATTCGTTATTTTAATCTTAATCTTAATCTTCAGACCATCGGGTATCTTTGGTAAAAACGCCCGTGAGAAAGTGTAGGTGAGCGGTATTATGAAAAAGTCTAAAGTTTTTTGGGGCTATGCCGTATTAGCGTTGGTCATCTATGCGATAGTACAAGTACTTATTTCTTCAGGTGTTCTTGATATTTACTATCAAAATATGTTAATTACAATGTGTATTAACATTATGCTTGCGGTCAGCTTGCACATCGTTATTGGGATTACTGGTCAGTTCTCCATTGGGCATGCTGGTTTCCTAGCGGTAGGAGCGTATATTTCTGCGATTATTACAACTAAATTAATGCTTCCGTTCCCTTTAGCCATTTTCTTAGGGGCGCTTGCAGCAGCGGTTGCCGGTTTAATCGTAGGTATTCCGACATTACGTTTGAAGGGTGATTATTTAGCGATTGCAACACTTGGATTTGCGGAGATTATTCGTATTGTCTTTTTAAATACGGATTATGTTGGTGGCGCAGCGGGGATGCAAGTTAAATATTTATCAAACTGGACTTATGCATTCGTAGGTGTGGTTTTAACAATTCTAGTAATCTCTAACTTTACAAATTCTCGCCACGGTCGTGCATGCATATCGATTCGTGAGGATGAAATTGCGGCTGATGCAATGGGTATTAATACAACCTACTATAAAGTTATAGCGTTCGCGATTGGTTCTTTCTTTGCTGGTCTTGCAGGGGCCATCTTTGCACATAACTTTTACATTATTCAACCGACAACTTTCGGTTTCTTAAAATCATTTGATATTTTAATTTATGTCGTTCTTGGTGGCTTAGGAAGTCTTTCAGGATCGGTCATCGCTGCGATTTTCTTAACAGTAGTCTCGGCATATCTAGCAAACTTCCCAGAAACACGTATGATTATTTACAGTTTAGTATTAATAGTCGTAATGCTGTACCGTCCAACAGGTTTGATGGGAACAAAAGAAGTGACGGATTTATTTAAGTTTGGTAAAAAAGGAGGTACAAAATAATGACTGGAAACCTTCTTATCAATGTTGAAAACATGGGCATTCAATTCGGTGGTTTAAAGGCGGTACAGGGCGTTAATATGTACCTAAACCAAGGAGAACTAGTAGGTCTGATAGGGCCAAATGGTGCTGGTAAAACAACGAGCTTTAACATGCTTACCGGAGTGTATAAGCCAACTGAAGGCACGATTACATTTGACAGTATAAAGTTGAACGGGCTTGCACCATATCAAGTAACACAAAAAGGTATTAGCCGTACGTTCCAAAATATTCGTTTATTTAAAGAGCTCTCTGTTTTAGATAATGTAAAGGTAGCGAACCATTCGCTTGCCAAGCATTCCATGTGGTCTTCTATTTTCCGTTTGCCGAATCACTTTAAAGGTGAGGCAGAAATGGAGCATCAATCTATTGAGTTCCTAAAAATCTTTGGCTTAGATGTTTATAAGGATGAGCTTGCGAAAAATTTACCTTATGGGATGCAACGTCGATTAGAAATTGCTCGTGCCTTAGCTGCAAACCCTAAGCTACTTTTATTGGATGAGCCAGCAGCAGGGATGAACCCGCAGGAAACGCAAGATTTAATGGAATTAATAGCATTTATTCGTAAAGAATTTGGCTTAACAATTCTTCTAATTGAGCATGATATGAGCTTAGTTATGGGGATTTGTGAACGCATTTATGTGCTCGATCACGGTCAATTAATCGCTGATGGAACACCAGAAGAAATACGTAACAATCCCAAGGTAATTGAAGCTTACCTTGGTGAGGAGGTTATCAGCTAATGCTAAGAGTACAAAATATAGATGTATTTTACGGAAACATTCAAGCATTAAAGGGCCTCTCTTTAGAAGTAAATGAGGGTGAAATTGTAACGTTAATCGGTGCAAACGGTGCTGGTAAAAGTACATTATTAAAAACATTATCAGGTTTATTAAAACCAAAGGGCGGCATCATTGAATATGAGGGTTTCTCCATCGCAGGGAAGGCTGCACAGACAATTGTAAAATCAGGTATTTCACATGTTCCAGAAGGGCGTCGTGTTTTTGCCAATATGTCAGTTGAAGAGAACTTAGAGCTTGGGGCATATTTGCGTAACGATAAAGCTGGCATTAAAAAAGATATGGACCATGTGTTTGAACTATTTCCACGTCTTTTAGAGCGCCGTAAACAGCAATCAGGTACATTATCTGGTGGTGAGCAACAAATGCTGGCGATGGGGCGAGCATTAATGGCAAAACCGAAATTGTTATTGATGGATGAACCTTCAATGGGGCTTGCACCACTTATGGTAAAAAATATTTTTAATATTATTGAGCAAGTAAATAAAGAGGGTACAACCGTGTTGCTGGTTGAGCAAAATGCGAATATGGCGTTATCAGTAGCAAATCGTGCGTATGTACTTGAAACAGGACGTATTGTATTATCAGGTACAGCAAAAGAGCTTCAAGAGAGTGAACAAGTTAAGGCAGCTTATTTAGGTGGTTTATAGAGGGAGAAGGCGTCTCGGTTTCTGGGACGTCTTTTTTGTATGAGCGATAGGAGTGAGCAGATGGATAGAGCCGTTAAAGCGAAGGATAGAAAGAATAGAGCGACGGATAGAAAGGGCAAAGCGACGGATAGAAAGGGCAAAGCGACGGATGGAATGATTAAAGCGACGGAAATAAGTCAAAGCGACAGATAGAAAGGCTAGAGCGATGGATAGAACAGTCAAGGCGACGGAAATAAGTCAAAGCGACAGAAAGAATGGCCAAAACGAAGTGGAATGATCAAAGCGATGAAATAGCAGTAGCATTCGTTCTTTATAATTTGGTAATGTGAAAGAAAGGAGTGAAGTTTATGAATTACTCAGCACAATATTTTATTGAAAAATTAAATTTAGCAAAACATCCAGAAGGAGGTTATTATATATCCTCGTTTCGGGCATCTGAGGATATGGCTGTAAGGGATGTGCAGAGGCCAATTTATACGAGCATTTATTTCTTACTACGTTCCCAGGATTTATCGCATTTGCATCGTTTGAAATCGGACGAGCTTTGGTATTATCATGCTGGTAGTCCGCTAACAGTCCATATGATTTTTCCGGATGGTACATATGAGGCCAAGAAGCTTGGATTAAATGTTGAAGCAGGAGAAGTACCGCAAATAGCAGTACCGAAAAACACTATATTTGGCTCGTCCGTAGAGGATGCAGATACTTTTAGTTTGGTAGGCTGTATGGTTGCACCAGGTTTTGATTTTGAGGACTTTGAATTGTTTACACAAGAGGAGCTTTTAGCTGACTATCCGCAACACGAGGAAGTTATTCTAAAAATGGCTTACAAGAAGATTCAATAGAAGAACAGTGCCGTCTCAAAATTAGTTGAGACGGCGCTTCCTATTTACCACAAAATAGTTTCAGGATATTTAGCTGTAATTTCAATTTCATGCAACGCTTTTTTAGTAGTAATCGCAGCTTTCATGAGCTGTAATTTTAGCGCTACATATTCATCATCTTCTAACATTAATCGGAGAGCAAATGACGCTAAATGAGCTTTGCGTGCATCTAAATCTAGTTGAATATACTCTAGATTCAATATATCAACATACTGTGTCGCATAACGGAATGTTAACGGACTTTTAGTATGCAGCATTCTTATAAATACTAAATATTCTTCCTCCTTAAGCTCCTGCTCTAGACATTCAGCAACTGCTGATTGGAATTTACGAACTGCAGCAATGTCCATATTCCAATCAGAGGAATCAATAAGCTCCTGATGTAGTCGAATGAAATCATTTAATGCGATAGCAGTAAAAATCAGCTCTGGCCATAGAACCTCTGTTGCGAAATAAACATTTTTGTTTGGAAAAATTAGTCCATGCTGTGTCAGTACACTTTTATTAAGTCCATTACTGACAAACTCAAGCTGATGCTCCCCCTTGGTAGCTAGGCGTAGATTATAGCAGACACTAAGGATGCGAAAGCGTGCCCCTTGATAATCATAATACTTATTTTCATCCCCAGTTATTTTGTAAATGGCATTAATCAGCTCATCTAAATCCCAGAAATCCCCACTAAATCGCGCCCCTGTTAACTGCTCAGTACTTTGAATTGACAGCATAGTCTCATCCCCTTAAATTGCTTTATTTTGGTGTGTATTTAAGTAGTCTGAATAGTTCTGTTCGTTCTTTTTCTGTTAAATCGCGCCACTGTCCAACCTTTAAATTTCCAAGTTTAATATTCATAATACGAATACGTTGTAGACGTTTAACGGAGTAGCCAAGTGCCGAACACATACGACGTATTTGACGATTTAAGCCCTGCTCTAAAATGATTTTAAAGACTTTATCAGATATTTTTTCAACATAACAAGGTAAAGTTGTAGTATCTAAAATATCTACACCAGCCCCCATTTTTCTAATAAATTGCTCCGTAATAGGTTGATCAACTTGTACGATATACTCTTTTTCGTGATGGTTTTCCGCACGTAAAATTTTATTGACGATATCACCGTCATTCGTCAGTAATAATAGCCCCTCTGATTCTTTGTCGAGTCGTCCAATATGAAAAATACGTAGAGGGTGATTGACAAAATCAACAACATTTCCTTTTATATGACGTTCAGTTGTACTTGTAATTCCTACTGGTTTGTTCAAGGCAATATATACGAGCTGTTCTTCTTTTTTTACCTCTTTTCCATCAACGCAAACCATATCACCAGCCTCAACTTGACTGCCGACTGTAGCAAGTTCACCATTAATCGTTACTTTACCTTCTGCTATCCATTTATCTGCGCCGCGACGAGATACGATGCCTGTTTCACTCAAATATTTATTAATTCGCATACTGTTCTCCTATACATTTATATTATTTTAAGTATACATTATCGTTGATCACACCGTGAATCCTAGAGGCTTTTCTAGCAAAAATAAATTGTCGAAAGAATTTTTAAAAAAGTTGAAATTATTTTTTGTTTCTGACAATATATTAGGTAAGAGAGCTTCTATGAAAATATTGTTATTTCGATAAAAATATCGATTTTTGTAGATATATTCTCATTATTTTGTGTAAAGGGGAGAAGTAAAATGGTTTATGCATTTCCAAACACTGAAGGATCGGTAGTTCAATTCAAAGAGAAATATGATAATTTTATCGGCGGAGAATGGACATCCCCAGTGAAAGGTCAATACTTTGATAATGTTACTCCTGTTACTGGGCAAGTTTTTACACAAGTAGCTCGTTCTACTGCTGAGGATATTGAACTTGCAATTGATGCAGCACATGCCGCAAAAGATGCATGGGGAACAACATCCGCAACAGAGCGTGCAAACATTTTACTTAAAATCGCGGACCGCATTGAACAAAACTTAGAAAAGCTAGCTGTTGCCGAAACATGGGATAACGGTAAAGCGGTACGTGAGACATTAAATGCAGATATCCCTCTTGCCATTGATCATTTCCGTTATTTCGCAGGGGCTTTACGTGCACAAGAAGGCGCAGTAAGCCAAATCGATAATGATACAGTTGCTTATCACTTCCATGAGCCGATTGGGGTAGTAGGTCAAATTATTCCTTGGAACTTCCCGTTATTAATGGCTGTTTGGAAGCTAGCGCCTGCACTTGCAGCTGGAAACTGTGTAGTATTAAAGCCTGCAGAGCAAACACCAATTTCGATTATGATGCTCGTTGAATTAATAGAAGATTTATTGCCAGCGGGTGTACTGAACGTTGTCAACGGCTTTGGCTTAGAGGCAGGGAAGCCACTAGCGTCGAATCCACGCATCGGTAAGATTGCCTTTACTGGTGAAACTACGACAGGTCGCTTAATTATGCAATATGCTTCGCAAAACCTTATTCCAGTTACATTAGAATTGGGCGGTAAATCACCAAATATTTTCTTCGAAGATATTATGGATGAAGATGATGCCTTTTTAGATAAAGCAGTTGAGGGCTTTGTATTATTCGCATTAAACCAAGGTGAAGTATGTACATGTCCTTCTCGTGCATTAATTCAAGAATCCATTTACGATAAATTTATGGAGCGCGTCCTACAACGTGTTGAAGCGATTAAAGTTGGAAATCCGCTTGATCCGAATACGATGATGGGAGCACAGGCTTCAAGTGAGCAAATGGAAAAAATTCTTTCTTACTTAGATATTGGTAAGCAAGAAGGTGCAGAATGTCTAATTGGGGGAGAGAAAAATAATGTAGGATCTGGTTTTGAAAATGGTTACTACGTTAAGCCAACTGTCTTCAAAGGGCATAATAAAATGCGTATTTTCCAAGAAGAGATTTTCGGACCAGTTGTTGCTGTAACAACATTTAAAACAAAAGAGGAAGCATTAGAAATTGCGAATGACACATTATATGGTTTAGGTGCAGGTGTATGGACACGCGATATGAATACAGCATACCGCTTCGGTCGAGGTATTCAAGCAGGTCGTGTTTGGACAAACTGCTACCATGCTTATCCTGCACATGCAGCGTTCGGTGGCTATAAAATGTCGGGTGTCGGCCGTGAAAACCATAAAATGATGCTATCGCATTATCAGCAAACGAAAAACTTATTAGTTAGCTATAGCGAAAACAAACTTGGTTTCTTCTAATTAATAGGGAGGTGCATGAGCGTGGTCGAGCGTGTTTTAGCAACAGCAGAAGCGCTAGCACTAATCGAATTATTGAAAGAAAAGCATGGACCCGTTATGTTTCATCAATCAGGTGGATGCTGTGACGGTTCCTCACCAATGTGTTACCCTGAAGGCGACTTACTATTAGGCGATCAAGATGTTTGCCTTGGGGAAATTGGTGGTACTCCTTTCTATATGCATAAAAATCAATACGATTATTGGAAGCATACACAAATAATCTTGGACGTAGTTGATGGCAGGGGCGGTATGTTCTCGCTTGAAGGCGTTGAAGGTAAACGATTTTTAACAAGATCAAGAGCCTTTTCAACAGAGGAGTTAAGGGAATTGGGGTTAATTTAACAGCGTCATTATATTGAAAATTGAAAACAGCGGCAAAACGACAACGTTTAGTCGCTGTTTTTCTATGTTATTTTTTCTGAAACAGTTTATGTAAGGCTATATTATTTGGAGAGTTACGTAATATCAAAAATAATCGTAATCGATCTTGTAAGGTTTCCTTGAATAAGGACTTTCTACTGGTTATGGTTATTTCAATCAACATCAGTTCCTCCACTCATTTTTAATTATGTTCATTAAACCATATAAAATCGAGCTACATACATTAAATTAGGCTTACTTTTTGTGTTAATTGTTACAAAACTGAGGCTCATCATCTTGCCATGTATAGAAGTTAATTGGAGTGTAGGCTGGGCGACTCCTTGGGGATAGTGATGTGCCAAAAGTGATGAATCCTTTTAACGTTATATTACGTAAATATGGAAAAGGAGTGTGTTGAATATGGAATTTACTATGATTGAAAACCAATTTACACAAACTGTGGAGGATGTAGCGAAGGCTGTCGGATGGACCGTTGATCGTAAAATTGTACTAGCAATTGCAAGCAAATATGTGGCGTCAGGAAAAACCTTTGATTCCGTTAAATATAAAGAAGTATTACAAGAAATGAAAGAGCAATCTTCATGGGCTTCTCCGTTAAGAACAGCAGTAAGGTATAGTATTGCTGCAAATTTGATGGAGCAAGAGGATACGGGACAAGCGGTAAAAAATCTACTGTCAAACGTAAGCATATTGAAGGAAGCGAAATTTAGAGGCGGCAATTTTATTTTTATTGGTGCACAGTTTTTAACTGAGGTGGAAAGTGAGAAACGTGCACATGCACAGGCAGCACGTGCATTATATGAAGAGATCCGTAAGCATCATCGATTTTTAACGGCTAACGACGATATACCCTATACGGTATTGTTAAGTGACGCATCTGATGATGTGGTTCTTCGTGCTGAAACAATGAATCGTTATTATAAAGAATTGCGTACATATAATTTTAATGCGGGGAACGAACTACAATGGCTATCACAAATATTGACGTTCTTATCTCCTCAATATGATAGTAAGTTAGTGCCAAATGTGGTGACAATCCGTGACACATTAAAAAAACAGGATGTAAAGGTCAAAACGATGCACTATCCATTACTCGGATTTTTAGCAATTCTTGAAGTGAATAGTGCACACCTTCAACAAATTGTGGATTTATACCATGAATTGAAGAGTATGAAACTATTGAAATGGCATCGTGAATTCGTGTTATTTATGGCCATACAAATTGCTATGTATGATATGGCTAAGGTACAACAATCTTTATCAATGACAATTATGTCATCTATTCAATTAATAATCCAAGCACAACAAACAGCAATGTTAGCAGCAGTTTCTGCAGCAGCTGCAGCTTCTAGTTCAAGTTCTTCGTGATAAAATAAAGATGAACATGATTTTGGAGGTGCATTTGAAGGATGAAAGAAACGAAGCTTTGGATAAACGGTCAGTGGAAGAACGCAAAGGAAACATATGAGCTGAAGTCACCCTATAGTGGTGAGGTTATTGCAAAGGTAGCTAAGGCGTCAATTTCTGATGTTGAGCAAGCAATAGAAGGTGCACAGGAGGCATTCCAAACGTTTAAAAAGACAACAGCCTACGAACGCGCCGAAATTTTATATAAAGTGGTCGACATAATGCGACAACGTAAAGAGGAATTAGCTGAGATTTTGGCCTTAGAGGCAGGTAAGCCAATATCTGCAGGCTTAACCGAAATAGAACGCACAATAGCAACTTATCAATTTGCTGCAGAAGGTGCTAAGCAAGCAATGGGTGAGACGGTGCCTATGGATGCCGCACCTGGGGCAGGGGACCGTATTGGCTGGACAAAACGAGAACCTTTAGGTGTGATTTCCGCCATTACGCCATTCAATTTTCCATTTAATTTAGTAGCACATAAATTAGGTCCTGCCTTTGCAGTTGGTAATACAGTTGTGTTAAAGCCAGCGACACAAACACCATTAAGTTCTATTGTCATGGCGGAAATTTTTCAGCAAGCGGGTCTACCTGAAGGTGCGCTACAGATTGTTACCGGTAGCGGTGGTGAGCTTAGCGATACACTCGTGACACATCCATACGTGAAAAAGGTGACATTCACGGGTAGTGGCAAAGTCGGTTTGGGCATTAAGGAAAAGATCGGTTTACGTAAAATAACATTAGAGCTTGGTTCCAATGCGGCAGTAATTGTTGAACCGTCGACACCAATTGATAAAATTATTCAGCGTTGTGTCGGAGGTGCCTTTAATTTTGCAGGCCAGGTTTGTATTTCATTACAACGTATTTACGTCCATGCATCGATTATCGATGAGTTCACAAAAGCATTTGTGGCAGAAACTGAAAAGCTTGTAGTAGGTGACCCGCTCGATAAAAATACAGATGTTAGTGCGATGATTAATGCTGGTGAAGTTGAACGTATTCGTCAATGGATTGAGGAAGCAAAGGCGCAAGGTGCGATAGTTGCAACAGGAGGAACGTTCACTGAGCGTACATTAACACCAACTGTTATGACGAATGTGACAGCGAATATGAAAGTAGTTTGTCAAGAAACATTCGCACCAATCGTCTCAATTGTTTCATATGAAACATTAGACGACGCTATTCGACTAGTGAATGAGTCGGAACTTGGCTTAAATGCAGGGATTTATACGAATGTATTGCCAGATGCGTTACGTGCAGCGGATGAATTACAAGTAGGCGCTGTTATTATAAACGATATTCCAACATTCAGAGTTGATAATATGCCATATGGCGGCGTAAAAATGAGTGGTTACGGTCGTGAAGGCATTAAGTGGGCTATTGAGGAAATGACGGATATGAAGTTTATTACGATGAAAAAATCATTCTAAATTTGCATCAACTCTTTATCTGCGATACGATGACGAAAGAACATACATGAAGGGAAGTTATAAGATTTATGACAAACAACGCTGTACCCATGAGCATGTCACGTACGGTTCAAACGCGTCTCGTATTACCGCCAGATACAAATAATCACAATTCCATTTTCGGTGGAAGAGTGTTAGCTTATATTGATGAAATTGCTGCAATCACAGCAATGAAGCATGCGAAAGGGCTTGTAGTCACAGCCTCTATTGATTCTGTTGATTTTTTGTCAGCAGCACATGTAGGGGATATTTTAGAAATTGAAAGTATTGTTTCGTCAACTGGACGTTCTTCAATGGAAGTCTATGTTCGAGTAATTTCACGAAACATTGGAACGGGTGAGGAAAAATTAACAACGGAATCCTTTGTAACGATGGTTGCAATAGATGATGAAGGGAAACCTAAGCCAGTTCCAGCAATTTATCCTGAAACAGATGCAGAAAAGCGTCTGTTTGAAACGGGACCAGCACGACGAGAGCATCGGAAACAAAAACGTGCATTGCCGCATTAAATGAAAAGGGAAATTGACGTATACTGTCAGTTTCCCTTTTTTACGGTTTTACAAATTTAGCTCATTTACAACATTGATAAGCGAGTCGGAAGAGGAAGAGACAAGCGTAGCCCCTTGTGACAGCTCAGTTATTAAATTGGAGATGGCTGAAATATCTCTGGATGTATTTACATATTGCTGTTGAATTCCAGAAACAGCATCGGCGATATCATTAAATGATTTAGATAAACTGTTTTGTGTATCTACACTATGTTGAATTTTTTGGTCAACGTTAATAACGGAATTCGACATTGTTGTAATATTACTTTCTGTTTCTTTAATGAGATGGGAAACATTTTGTACAGCATTTTTTGTTTCCTCAGCAAGCTTACGGACTTCTTCAGCAACAACAGCAAAGCCCTTCCCATGCTCACCAGCACGAGCTGCCTCAATAGAAGCATTTAGTGCTAATAAATTTGTTTGATCTGCAATGCCAGTTACAAGTCCAACAATTTCTGAAATCTTCTGAGAGGACGTACGTAGCTGGTTCATTGTTACCTCAAGACCGTTCACACTTTGTAAAATAACTTGTATTAAGTCATTCTGCTCTTGCAGCTGTTGTTGTCCCCTTTTAGATTTTTCCTGCGTATCAGCAACGAAGCTTAACCCTTGCTTAGTAGCTACTGCAATGTCATCTGTTTGAGAGGAGATGACTAGTAACGAAGCTGCTGTCTCCTCACTAATTGAGTTTAGCTCCTCAGCAGTTTTTTGAATGGTAGTAACAAGAGAGATCTTTGTTTCAGTAGCTTCGGTACGAATACGGTCTTCTTCTTTTTCATACGCCTCTATAACAAGCTGTTGCTCGAAGTTAATAATTTTGCAGAATGCATTAATGGCACGAATTGTATCATTCTTAGAAATATCTAACTCATTTACAAAGTTTGTAAAAGTTGAAGTTAATGACTGGAATGAAGCGATATACCACTTTGACTGTAGACCAATGCGAACATGGGTCTCGGCAATTGCCTTCCGTTCGTGAATATAAGAGTCATTAATATTGCATTCGAAGATATCACTTAAATGCTTATGTAAAGTAACTTTTAAACGGTCAATATGTGAAGTTCTATTAATAATATTTATTAAATCCGGACTTAAACTAATGGCTGCATAAAATTGATCTACCATTTTAGGGATTAGATCTTTAGCTAAAGGTTGTAGTTGTTTAATAATGGCTAAATCCTCAGTCGTTAAATCTAATAATTGCAATTGTTTTTGTAATCTAGGGTGATTAGAAACATCTAAATGCACATTGTTCTGAAATGCCTCAGGTGTTAACGTTATTGAGTAGCTAGAAATGCTGTTTTTTGTAAACCAACTCATTGTTGTTTGCTCCATTCTTTAATAAATGCAAAATAAATAGATCAAATAAAGACTCTTTGTAAATTGTAAAGTTTGTAATGTACTAAAGATAATGTATTTAATCATTCTACTATTTTTTGTTGGTTTTTTGGTTAAAATTTTCGTTTATTTCTAAAAATTTTTTATAATAATGACAGACGATTGTCGATTAAACGTCATGAAATGGACTTTTTTATCTTCATTCAGCGAAGAACCCCACGTCCTGTGGCAATAACTGAGGGGCCAACATCATGTTGCTGTCGCTACGTTAGCACTACGCTTTCGTACAAAAAACATCTGTTGGTCCAAAGCCTTCGGAAGCATTGTTTATCTATGTGAAAGCGAAGCGACAGCTACAATTACGCCAAGGCGAAATTGATCAAGAAGCAAATTGAATTCTAAATAGGAAACCTGTAAAATACGAACTGTTTAGCTTTATAAAAATAGTGCGTGAAAAAAAGACTTAAGGAGGGGGATTATATGGAGAAAAAACGTTTTAAATTTGTTATTCCAGTCATGGTAATTGTGGCAATTGGTTCAGTTTATATGTTAAGAAAATACTATGCTGAAGTACCAAATTTAGATCAATTACTAATTACAATTTGTGCAACATTATTTTCAGGGGTACTCGCATACTTTTTATTTCCACAGCAGGGTGAAGATAAAATTGATGATCGTAGGCCGTCCAAGCAAAAATAAGGTTATTAGCAAGAATCTGCTCCTTTTTCAGTGTGAAAACTGAAAAAGGAGCAGATTCTTTGCGTTTACGTAGCCTGTGAAAAGCCTAAGGTTTAAATAAGTTGAACCAGCCCTTAATTTTAAAAACTACGAGCATAGATATTGCAACTAAAATCATCAAAGCAAGCACAATGAAGTAGCTATATTTACCATGAAGTTCAGGCATATTATCAAAGTTCATCCCGTAAACACCAGCAATAAATGTTAACGGAATAAAAATTGTCGATACAATAGTTAATGTCATCATAATGCCATTCATACGGCTAGAGCTCATCGCCATATAGCTATCACGCATATCAGCTGTAAGTTCTCGATTGGATTCTACCATTTCTGTAAGCTTTAGCAGATGATCGTAAATATCGCCAAAGTAAGCTCGCTCAGACTTCTTTAGTGAAAAGCGATAAGAATTAAGTATCCGATATAATAAATCACGCATCGGTAAAATCGTGCGACGCAAATGAAGCAAATCACTGCGGAATTCGAACACAATTTGCATGGCATTGGGGTTACTTTGATAGGTAAGCTCGTCTTCAAGTACATTTAAATGATCCTCGATTTTATAGACAAGTGGAAAATAGCTATCAACGATTTTATCGATTACCTGATACGTTAAATATACTGTGCCTCGTTCCCAATACTTTGGCTGTTTTTCTAGCATCTTTTGTACTCGATCTATTTCAGGTGCTTCGTTTTTATGGAATGTAACAATAAATTTATTAGAAACAAAAATATTTACTTCCTCAGCTATTAATTCTTCGTTAACCCTTTGAATAACAAAGAAATGGAAATCATCATAAAAATCGAGCTTTGGCCGCTGTAAACGCATTAAGCAATCTTCTATAGCAAGTGGATGGAAATGGAAGAATGTATCTAACAGTAGTTCTTCCTCATCGGTCGGACAATTAAAATCCACCCAGTACCATTCAAATTCGTTATTGTGTATATCCTCAAGTGGAAAGTCCTTTATAAGCTGTTGGTTTTTTGTAATTCCAATTGTACGTATCACAGCATTCACCTCACTTCTGTTGACTCTATCCTAACAGGCGCGCCCTAAATTTTATTCGCCCTCTTTATAGCATATCCAACCGCCAAATAAAGTAGTGGCAAAGAATCTAGATGGTTTTGTAAAGCCTGCCTGCTGTAATAGTGATAAAATGTCCTCTTCACGCATAAATGAAAGAGAACGTATGGATTTCTCCATTTCTGCTACCTCTGATGGTGATAGCTTTGTATGCTGTAGCCAATAAGCACGCCACAAATCAAATTGTAACTCCGTTTCTAAAGAACCTAGTTGCCCGTATTTTGAGACGAGCACAAAAGGTGCACCAGGCTTTAAATTATTTGCTATCTCCTTCAATGTTGCAAGTTTTTCTTGATAATCATCGATAAAATGAAGCACTAAAATACAGCTAGCTGCATCAAATTTTACTGAAGGCAGTAAAGAATCAAGTATCGTGCCTTGATGTAAAGACATATTATTAGGTAGAGGCTTTAAACGTTCTTCAGCAATTTGTAGCATTGCTTCAGAAGGATCTATGCCAACAAATGACCAATGAGGTCTTTTCTCAGCGAACTGTAAAATTTCATTGCCGCTTCCTGAGCCAACTATTAAAAAATCAGCTTGCTCGGGTAATGTAGAGTGATAAAAAGTATGTGTTAAACGTAGCATCGCATCATAGCTAGGTAGCGTACGACGAATGCCTTTTTCATATTCGTTTGCAAGTGTATTATTAAATTCCATCGTGTATCACATTCCTTTCAAAAATTTTTATTTATCAATTTAAATTGAAACTATCTAGGGTATAAATCCGTAAGTATAGTACATAAAAAATAAAATAATAAGGAAGGGTTGTTATAAATGGAAACAAAATGGTCTAAGGTAATCATACACGCAAGTTCGTTTTTCGCGCCATGGGTAGTACCCATAATATTTTTCTTAATTAGTTCTGATGAAGAAATAAAAACAATTTCCATTCAGGCATTGCTGTTCCAAATTATTATGTGGGCTTTAATTGCAATTTCAGGTATTCTAAGCTTTTTATTAATTGGTATACCGTTCTTAATTATTTTCGGTATTATGTTATTCGTCGTCCCAATTATCGGTATTGTGAAGGCTTTATCTGATGAGCCTTGGCGTTATCCAATTGTCGGTCGCTGGGTATAATTTTTATAGACGCAAGTATATGCTAGTGGCATATGCTTGCGTTTTTTTCATTGATGATAAGGGTAGAGTATAGGTATGAGCAGACGCTTTCAATATTTCAGTGTGCGAAATAATTGCAATTATTTTTAAGCGTTTTGTATAATATACTCAAAGAAAGTCAAAGATAGTCAAAGTCAGTGAAGTAAGCGAGGTGTATTCCTAAAATGCGTAATATATCAGACATCATAGAAGGCTACTTAAAGCAAGTACTTGAATTAGGTGGAGAAGGGCATATTGAAATAAAACGTAGTGAAATCGCAGATAAATTTCAGTGCGTACCCTCACAAATAAATTATGTAATTAATACAAGATTTACAGCCGAACGAGGTTACCTTGTTGAAAGCAAACGTGGTGGTGGTGGATACATTCGAATTTTACGTGTCCGCGCGAATTCACAAATTGATCTAATAGATGATGTCCTCAGGCAAATAGAATGTGGGGCATCGCAAACAATGGCAGAAGATTTAGTTTTTCGACTAATTGATGAGCAGGTAATTTCAAAGCGAGAAGCGAAATTAATGTTAGCGGCGATTGATCGCTCAACCATAGATTTACAGCTTCCTTTACGAGATCATATTCGAGCAAAAATATTAAGGGCGATGCTAACGACGATTAAATATGAACAGCAAAAATAGAGAGGTGATGGAAATGATTTGCGAACATTGTAAACAACGTAATGCAACAGTTACCGTAACACAAGTTCAAAGTGGTCAAAAGGTGGAGCATCATTATTGTGACGTCTGCGCCTCTCAGTTCCATCCATTTCACGCTGAATTTAAACAAGAGCCAGTATCTATTCAACAGCTATTATCCAATTGGTTTGGCTCTCCTTCATGGCAGCAACAAAAAGCAGATGAAAAACAGCAGGCGCAGCCACAACCTCAAACCTGTCCACAATGTGGATTTACGTATAAACAGTTTTTAAAAGAAGGTAAATTTGGATGCCCTAGTTGCTATGACACCTTTAGCGAACACTTACCGAAGCTCTTTAACCGTATACAGGCAGGTCCTCAACATATAGGGAAAATGCCTGGTGCCAGAAGCAATGTTTATGTTATCAAAAAGCAAATTGAAGATATTCGTAAACGTATGAAAGTTGCTGTAGATGAAGAACAATTTGAAGAGGCAGCCAAGCTTCGTGATGAAGCCAAGGAACTTGAGAAGCAGCTACAATTTGAAGGTGGTGATGTGTCGTGATGATTGAATCGTTTTTAGAACGTGCAACACCAACATGGATGGGTGTTGAAGACGATTATTCAGATATTGTTATTAGTACACGCATCCGCCTTGCACGAAATTTAGATGGTTATCGCTTTCCATTAGCCTTTACAGAGAATGAGGCATTACAGGTGGAGCAGGCAGCTACACATGCAATAAAGGATAGTACGAAACTTCAAGAAAATTACTCTTATTTTGCGATTAAGGATTTAACACCTTTACAACGTCAAATACTTGTAGAAAAACATTTAATTAGTCCTCAGCTTGCAAAAAAAGAGCTAGTGGGCTCGATACTTTTATCTGATGATGAATCAACTAGCATTATGGTGAACGAAGAAGATCATTTACGCATTCAATGTATGACGGCCAGTTTTCAACTTCAAAAAGCATATGAACAGGCCAATAAAATTGATCGTATCTTAGAGAAAGCTTTACCTTTTGCATTTCGAGATACATTTGGTTATTTAACAAGTTGTCCCACAAATATTGGTACTGGTTTGCGAGCATCTGTCATGATGCATCTGCCAGCACTTACACTGACAGGTCAGATGAATCAAATCATTAATGCGATGACGCGTTTAGGCATGACAGTGAGGGGAATATATGGAGAAGGTAGTGAAAATTTAGGTAATGTTTACCAAGTATCAAATCAGATTACACTAGGAAAAACAGAAGATGATATTTTAGCGGACATTCAGAGTGTCGCTGAAAAAATAATTCAAAAAGAACGACATGCAAGAGGTAAGTTAATGGAAAAAGCAGAGCTTGCTTTAGAAGACCGTGTATATCGTGCTTTAGGTACCTTAACACACGCTCGAATTTTAACGAGTGAGGAAGCAGCTACCTGCCTATCAAATGTTCGTTTAGGGGTTGATTTACAGCTAATTGAAGGTATTAAAGCAATGACTTTAAACGAATGTGTTGTCAGTATGCAACCTGGTTTTTTACAGAATTATGCAGGGGATGTTTTGCCACCTGCTGAGCGAGATCGCGTACGAGCCGAAATGCTTCGTGAGGCATTATTTCGAGAAAATATGAGTAAGCCTATTATTGGGGGAAAAGGAGAGGATTCATTTGATGTTTAATCGTTTTACACAACGCGCGCAAAAAGTATTACAGCTTGCACAAGAAGAGGCTATTCGTTGGAAACACGAATCAATTGGAACAGAGCATATTCTATTAGGGCTTATCCGTGAAGGTGGTGGTATTGCTGCAAAAGCATTAGAAGCCATTGATATTAGTCCTCAAATGATTGAAGCAGGTATTGAAGAGCTTGTAGGGAAAGGTAAGGAAGATGTTGGTCCAATTGTCCACTACACACCTCGAGCTAAAAAAGTAATAGAACTATCAGTCGATGAATCACGTAAATTAGGTCATTCCTATATCGGAACAGAGCATTTACTATTAGCGCTTATTCGTGAAGGTGAAGGGATAGCGGCCCGTGTATTAAACAATGCCGGTGTCGGATTAAATAAAGCTCGTCAACAAGTGCTATTGTTATTAGGTAATAACGATAATGCTCAATCTGGTCAACAAGCTGCACAGGCTGCAAATACACCAACATTAGATAGCCTTGCGCGTGATTTAACGCAAATTGCTCGCGAAGGCACTTTAGATCCAGTCATTGGTCGAAGCAAGGAAATTACTCGTGTTATCGAGGTATTGTCTCGCCGTACAAAAAATAACCCTGTATTAATCGGTGAGCCTGGTGTCGGTAAAACGGCTATTGCTGAAGGTTTAGCACAGCAAATTATTAATAATGAAGTGCCAGAAATTCTCCGTGATAAACGTGTTATGACACTTGATATGGGGACAGTTGTTGCTGGAACAAAATATCGTGGTGAATTTGAAGATCGCTTGAAAAAAGTAATGGATGAAATTCGCCAAGCAGGCAATGTGATTTTATTTATCGATGAATTGCATACGTTAATCGGTGCAGGTGGTGCAGAAGGTGCCATTGATGCCTCAAATATTTTAAAACCATCTTTAGCTCGTGGTGAGCTCCAATGTATCGGTGCGACAACACTAGATGAGTATCGTAAGTATATTGAAAAGGATGCGGCATTAGAGCGTCGTTTCCAACCGATTCAAGTTGATGAGCCAACTGTAGAAGAAGCCATTCTAATTATTCAAGGCTTACGTGATCGTTATGAAGCACATCACCGTGTGAAAATTACAGATGAAGCAATTGAAGCGGCAGCAAAAATGAGTGACCGATATATTTCTGATCGTTTCTTACCAGATAAGGCCATTGACTTAATCGATGAAGCGGGTTCTAAAGTACGTTTACGTTCATTCGCAGTGCCACCAAACTTAAAGGCACTTGAAGATAAACTTGAAAATGTACGCTCTGAAAAGAATGCAGCTGTCTCAGGTCAAGAATTTGAAAAGGCAGCGTCATTAAGAGATACAGAGCAAAAGCTAAAAGATGAAATCGAAACTACGAGAAAAAATTGGAAAGAAGAACAAGGGAAAGCCGAATCCAAAGTTACAGTGGATGACGTAGCAGAGGTTGTGTCTATGTGGACTGGAATTCCAGTATCTAAAATTGCTTCTGAAGAATCTTCTAAGTTATTACAGCTTGAAGAAGAGTTACACAAACGCGTTGTAGGTCAAGGAGAAGCGGTAGAAGCAATCTCTCGTGCTATTCGCCGTGCAAGAGCAGGCTTAAAAGATCCGAAACGACCAATTGGTTCATTCATTTTCTTAGGTCCTACTGGGGTTGGTAAAACAGAGCTTGCAAGAGCATTAGCTGAAGTGATGTTTGGCGATGAGGACGCAATGATTCGTGTTGACATGTCTGAGTACATGGAGAAACATTCGACTTCACGTTTAGTTGGTTCACCTCCGGGTTATGTAGGTTTTGATGATGGTGGTCAGCTAACAGAAAAGGTCCGTCGTAAACCATATTCTGTAGTTTTACTAGATGAAATTGAGAAAGCTCATCCAGATGTTTTCAATATCTTACTTCAAGTACTTGAAGATGGCCGTTTAACAGATTCTAAAGGCCGTGTGGTAGATTTCCGCAACACAGTTGTTATTATGACATCAAACGTTGGTGCGGATGCTTTAAAATATCAGAAAAACCTTGGTTTCAATGTAGGTGGTACTGACACGAAGTATAAAGATATGAAGGGTACAATGTTGGAGGAATTGAAAAAAGCATTCCGCCCAGAATTCTTAAACCGTATCGATGAAATGATCGTCTTCCACTCACTAGAAAAAGTACACTTAAAAGAAATCGTATCAATGATGGCGAATTCTTTAACAAAACGTCTGAAAGAACAAGATATTTCGTTAGAGTTAACGGATGCAGCATTAGAGAAAATTGCTGAGGAAGGCTATGATCCTCAATATGGTGCCCGTCCACTACGCCGAGCATTACAAAAACAAGTAGAAGACCGTCTATCGGAAGAGCTACTTAAAGGCAATGTAGAGAAGGGTAATCAAGTGGTCATTGATTATGTGAATGATGAGTTTGTTGTAAAGAAAAAAGAAGAAGTTTCTACTTCTAAATAATCTTCATCAGTGGGGGCTTCTTCATCCCATCCGCTGAGTATTAGTCTTCACCAAAAGCGCTTTTACAGGTAGTTAATTTCCCGCCTAACTTCTTTGCTTTTGCTGAATTTTGAAGTGAGGATCTTGTACCGGTCACTTGCTGGCGGTACAAGATAAATTTCTGCCCGTTAATGCGGATAAATGTTTCATTTGAAAAGGACAGCAAGGCTATAGTGCCAAGCTGTCCTTTTTTATGTACAATAAATACATAAGAACAAATATTCGAGGTGAATGTAATTTGGCAAAGAAAAAAACGAAATTTGTATGCTCAGGCTGTGGTTATGAATCGGCAAAGTGGATGGGAAGATGTCCAGGGTGTGGAGAATGGAATAAGATGGTTGAAGAGATAGAGGTTGTAGCTAAAGGGCCTAGAGGGGCTTTTCAACACTCCGCTACAGTTACCCAAAAGGCTCTCCCTATTATGCAGGTTGAAGCAGCTGAGGAATCACGAGTTGCAACAGAAATGAGTGAGCTCAACCGAGTGCTAGGTGGAGGCATCGTACCTGGTTCGCTTGTGTTAATCGGGGGAGACCCTGGGATTGGGAAGTCGACGTTATTATTACAAGTATCGGCTTTACTTTCTAATAAAGGACATCGTGTGCTCTATATTTCCGGTGAAGAATCAATTCGTCAAACAAAGCTACGGGCAGAGCGTTTAGGAGTGATATCACAGGAGCTATATATATATTCAGAAACAAATTTAGAGTTTTTAAATCAGACCATCGATGATGTGCAGCCTAAGTTTGTCATTGTCGATTCCATTCAAACAGTTTTTCATCCTGAGGTAACGAGTGCACCTGGTAGTGTATCACAGGTGCGTGAATGTACAGCGGAGCTAATGCGAATTGCAAAAACAAAGGGAATCGCTATTTTTTTAGTTGGACATGTTACGAAAGAGGGACAAATTGCAGGCCCACGTATTTTGGAGCATATGGTTGATACGGTATTGTATTTTGAAGGGGAACGACATCATAACCACCGTATTTTACGTAGCCAAAAAAACCGCTTTGGCTCTACTAATGAAATTGCTATTTTTGAAATGCTTCAAGGGGGCTTAAAGGAAGTTTTAAATCCGTCTGAGTTGTTCTTGCAGGAGCGTTCACAAGGGGCGGCAGGTTCAACAATTGTGGCCTCGATGGAAGGTACACGACCAATTCTAGTTGAAATTCAGTCGCTTGTGACACCTACAAGTTTTAATTATCCAAAACGAATGGCAACGGGTGTAGATCAAAACCGTGTGCAACTGCTTATGGCAGTCCTTGAAAAGAGAATGGGTCTCATGCTACAGGCGCAGGATGCATATATTAAAGTTGCTGGCGGTGTAAAGCTTGATGAGCCTGCAATTGATTTGGCGGTGTTGACAAGCATTGTTTCAAGCTTTAAGGATCAAGCTGTCGGAGCAACCGATTGCTTTATTGGGGAAGTAGGATTGACGGGAGAAGTGCGTCGAGTATCTCGTATTGAACAGCGTGTCATTGAGGCAGCGAAGCTCGGATTTAAACGAGCCTTCATCCCGGCCTCGAATATCGGCGGCTGGGATTTCCCGCAAGGTATTGAGATAGTTGGTGTAGAAACGATAAAAGATGCATTGAATACTTGCTTTAGAGAGCTATAAAAAAGTTTGTGCATGTTGGACGATGTTCTGACATGCACTTTTACTTACAAAGGAAGATATTTACTTAAAGAAAGCTTTTAATTCATAGATTGAAGGTAGGAAACTCGAAGGGGGGAATTGGCGTCCTAGATAACATCCGAGAATAAGGCTTTTATAATGACTCTTCGGACGTCAAAAGATCATGTCTTATTATGGGTGAAGGACCAATTGAATGCTTGATTTTTTCCTTTTTTGGTAGACCTGAAATGTTCGTTCTAAAGAAGATGAAATAATGATAATTTGATGGGTTCATAAAGGATTTTCTACAGTAAACTATGTATAATTATATATTAAGAATTGGAGGTGACAGGTTATGAAAAAATTTGTTCAAATTGCTTTTTTACTGATTGGAGGAGCATTAGGCCTTGTTTTCTTACCGCCATTATACGAATTGCTTCATTTATCATCTAATCCTTGGCTAGATAATCCCTATGTATCAGTAGCTTTAGGAGCACTTTTACTGTTTACATTATCATTTGCCTTTTCCGATTATTTTGTAAGGCTCATTAGCTGGATGGAAGAGGTGCTATTTAAAGTACCTGTTGGGGATTTATTATTTGGTACGCTTGGACTTATTATCGGACTAATCGTTGCGTATTTCTTAGGCTTTGCAATTGATAGTATTGATTTACCTAATTTTACGAAGGTTTTACCAATAATACTGTCATTTGTACTTGGATATTTAGGGTTCCGTGTAGGCTTTAAAAAGCGAGATGAATTAATCCAGCTATTTACATTACGCGGTAACAATACGAAGAAAAAATTACCTGAAGGTGTAGAACCTCAAGAAGTACGAGGAAGCTATAAATTGTTAGATACAAGTGTTATTATCGATGGTCGTATTGCAGATATTTCTGAAACAGGCTTTATAGAAGGTATCCTAGTTGTACCTCAATTTGTCCTTACTGAGCTTCAGCATATTGCAGACTCTTCGGATACGTTAAAGCGTACAAGAGGTCGTCGTGGTTTAGATATTCTAAAGAAATTACAGGATGAGCGTATGACGAAGGTTGAGATTACTGAAGAGGATTTTGAGGATGTACAAGAAGTAGACTTAAAGTTAGTACGTCTTGCTAAGAAAAAGGGCAACGATACACAGATTGTGACGAATGACTTTAACCTGAACAAAGTTTGTGAGCTACATCACGTGAAGGTGTTAAACATCAATGATTTAGCAAATGCAGTGAAGCCTGTTGTTATTCCAGGTGAGAATATGCAAGTGATGGTCATTAAAGATGGGAAAGAGCATAATCAAGGGGTTGCTTATTTAGATGATGGCACAATGATCGTTGTTGAAGGTGGACGTAGCTATATAGGACAGGCGATTACCGTAACCGTAACAAGTGTTCTACAAACATCGGCAGGTCGTATGATTTTTGCTAAACCAAAGGATGACTAGGAAGTGGGAAATGTGCAATATGAAGTAGTGTTGCCTGCAGCAGGAAGCGGAAAGCGAATGGGAGCGGGACACAATAAGTTATTTTTAAAGCTTTTAGAGAAACCGATTCTCATACACACGTTGGAAGTATTTGAACAGGACAGCCAGTGTACAGGCATTTGGCTAGCGGTGAAGCCAGAAGAACGTGCATTTATCCGAGAAATGCTCGAGAGGTATGGAATTTCTAAAGTTAAAGGCTTGCCTGATGGTGGTGCTGAGCGACAGCATTCCGTTCATTCGTGTATGAAAGAAATGAAGCAGGTCGATATTGTACTTGTGCACGATGCGGCGCGTCCATTTATTACGCATGACATTATTGCGGATCTTGTACAAAGTGCGCATAACTTTGGCGCTGCGATTGCAGGTGTTCGTGCGAAGGATACGATGAAAAAAGTACGTAATGGTGTGATTGAAGAGACAATTGATCGTGAAAGCTTATGGATGATTCAAACCCCGCAGGCATTTCAATTTGATTTGATTGTGGAGGCGGAGGATGTCGCTGAGAAAGTGGGCTTTCTGGGTACCGATGAGGCGATGCTAGTTGAACGTCTTGGCCATAAGGTGCATATTGTCGAAAGTAGCTACGAAAATGTAAAGATGACGACGCAAGAAGATTTAGTTTTCGGAGAGGCGATATTGCGTAAACGCGCTTTGGAAACGTTATAATAGCCAACTAAAAATCTCATCAGCCTGATAAATAGCTGATGAGATTTTACATTTTTAGATTTGTAACCATAATTGAATATTCATTGAGCGAACGGTTCACTACTCACTCAATTTCCTAGGAAATATGTATAATGTGAGGGTATAATATAGAGTAAATATTAAAGTAAAGGAAGGTGAATGAGGCTACCTTATAAGCTGAATGGGTCTATTTTATTTAACTTATTAGACAGTCTCAATATCATATGTTTCGAGTAGGACAAGGATTTGACGTACATGCATTTGAAGAAGGACGCCCATTAATTATTGGGGGTATAACAATTCCTCATGAAAAAGGGCTAGTAGGGCATTCTGATGCAGATGTTTTATTACATACTGTCACAGATGCAGCATTAGGGGCTATTGGCGAAGGAGATATCGGTCGTCATTTCCCAGACACAGATCCTGCGTTTAAGGATGCAGATTCAGCGAAATTATTAGAGCATATTTGGAAGATTGTTGAGGACAAGGGTTATGTTCTAGGCAATGTGGATTGTACAATTATGGCACAACGTCCGAAAATGGCACCGTATATTGAACAAATGCAAAATCGTATTGCTGAGTTACTTCATGCAGAGCCTTCTCAAGTGAATGTCAAGGCAACAACAACTGAACGTTTAGGTTTTACAGGTCGCGAGGAAGGGATTGCATCTATGGCGACAATCCTATTGATGAAGAAGTAAAAGCAGGCTCTCCACGCTTTTATTTCCTGTAACAGAGTGGTAAAATGAACAAAGTCAATTTTTTGAACGAAAATTTAGGAGGCTTTTAATAATGGCGAAAGAAGTTCGTGTTCGTTACGCGCCATCCCCTACTGGTTTCTTACATATCGGTGGAGCGCGTACAGCGTTATTCAATTATTTATATGCAAAACATCATAACGGTAAATTCATCGTACGTATTGAAGATACGGATATTGAACGTAATGTAGAGGGCGGGGAAGCATCTCAGCTGGATAACTTAAAATGGTTAGGTATCGAATATGATGAGTCAATCGATATTGGTGGACCATATGCACCTTATCGTCAAATGGAGCGTCTTGATATTTATAAAGAGCACGCTGAAAAGCTATTAGAGCAAGGTTTAGCTTATAAATGCTTCTGTTCTTCTGAGAAATTAGAAGCGTCTCGTGAAGAGCAAAAAGCACGAGGTGTTGCAGCTCCAACTTATGATGGTACTTGTCGTCATTTATCAGCGGAGGAAGTTGCGGCTAAAGAAGCTGCTGGTGAACAATACACAATTCGTATGCGTGTACCTGAAAATGTAACATATGAATTTGAGGATTTAGTACGTGGACAAGTAACATTTGAGTCAAAAGATATTGGTGACTGGGTACTTGTTAAAGCAAATGGTATCCCAACGTATAACTATGCGGTAGTGTTAGATGATCACTTTATGGAAATTTCCCATGTATTCCGCGGTGAAGAGCATTTATCGAATACACCAAAACAAATGATGATTTTTGACGCATTTGGCTGGGAATATCCATGCTTTGGTCACATGACATTAATCATTAATGAAAACCGTAAGAAATTATCAAAACGTGATGAATCAATTATTCAATTCGTAACACAATATAAAGATTTAGGATACCTACCTGAAGCGATGTTCAACTTCTTCGCATTACTTGGCTGGTCTCCTGAAGGGGAAGAAGAGATTTTCTCAAAAGAAGAATTTATTAAAATGTTTGATGAAAAACGTCTTTCAAAATCACCATCTATGTTCGATAAACAAAAGCTTACGTGGATGAATAATCAATACATTAAAAAGCTATCATTAGAAGAAGTGGTGACATTATCTTTACCACATTTACAAAAAGCAGGTTTATTACCAGAAGAGCTAACAGCGGAAGAACGTGCATGGGCAACAGATTTAATCGCACTTTATCATGAGCAAATGAGCTTTGGATCTGAAATTGTAGAACTATCTCGCCTATTCTTTAATGATCACATTGAATATGATGAAGAAGCAAAAGCGGTTTTAGCGGGTGAGCAGGTACCTGAGGTTATGGCAGCATTTAAAGCACAGCTTGAAGGTTTAGAAGAATTTACGCCTGATGCTGTCAAAGCCGCTATTAAAGCTGTTCAAAAAGAAACAGGTCACAAAGGTAAAAATCTATTTATGCCAATCCGTGTTGTAACAACGGGTGAAACGCATGGTCCGGAGCTTCCTAACGCAATTTGCTTAATTGGTAAACAGAAAACAATTGATCGTGTAGAAAAATTTGCACAATAAATAGAATTTTATCTTCATTCAGCAAATGTTTTTTAAGTAAAAGCAAAGCTCTAGCTCAGAAGACTCCCACCTCTGAAGGTGGTGAGATGAATGAGGATGTAGTTCTTTTTCAGTGGGCAACCGCCTACTGAATGAAGATAAAGCCTCCGGCGGATGTCACGGATTTTGAAAGGAATGAATAAAGGATGTTAGCCTAAAACCCTCGCATCCTGCGAAAACGGCTAACTGACCTGCATCGTGCAGGCCTGGGCACAATTCAAAATCCGGACGCAATTACGCCAAGGCGAAATTGTTTGACAATTTGTCAGTTCGTTGTAAAATGTACTTACATTGAAAAAGCGTTGATAAGGAGAAGTAAGTGGCGCATGCTCTAAAGAGAGGACCATCACCGGCTGAAAGTGGTCTGAGCCTAGGCAAAACTGAAATGCACCTTTGAGCATAAAGCTGAACAATAGTAGGCTTTATCGATTCGTTCCCGTTACAGAGCGTTCAGAGTGGAAGGTTTTTGCCTTCAATCAGAGTGGAACCGCGCATATTTAGCGTCTCTGTCATTCCTTTTGGGGATGATAGGGGCGCTTTTTTATTTTTCAAGACATGTGACTTGAAGTGATTAAGTGCGCCAATTCTACTTAACTAACTCTGCAGCGAATCAACGTCAGCTACAGTATGTCAAAGGGTCAAGGCCAATCAGGATGAAAAGGGGGAGTTTTTTGTGTTTAAAAGAATGAAGGAAGATGTAGAAACAATTTTTGAGAATGATCCAGCAGCTCGTAGTGTACTTGAAGTTGTGCTAACATACTCAGGTTTACATGCTACATGGGCGCATCGAGTTGCCCATTGGTTCTTTAAAAGGCGCTTTTATTTTTTAGCCCGTACCATTTCACAAATTAGTCGCTTCTTTACCGGAATTGAAATCCATCCTGGAGCAAAGATTGGTCGACGTTTCTTTATTGACCATGGGATGGGTGTTGTTATTGGCGAAACATGTGAGATTGGTGATAATGTAACCTTATATCAAGGGGTAACTTTAGGTGGTACAGGAAAAGAAAAGGGGAAACGCCATCCGACATTAAAGGACAATGTACTAGTTGCAACAGGAGCAAAAGTTTTAGGTTCTATTACAATTGGTGAGAATAGTAAAATTGGTGCAGGTTCAGTTGTCTTAAAAGAAGTGCCACCAAATGCTACAGTTGTCGGAATTCCTGGTAAAATAGTGATTAAGGATGGAGTTCGTCTAGAGAAAAAACTAGACCACCAAAATATACCTGACCCTGTAGAAGAACGTTGTCAAGCTTTTGAGAAACAGATTGCAACATTGCAGCAGGAAATCGAAAGCTTACAAAAGGAGAGAGAAACACAATGAGTATTCAAATTTATAACTCATTAACACGACAAAAGGAAACTTTCATACCGTTGGAAGAAGGCAAAGTAAAAATGTACGTTTGCGGTCCAACAGTTTATAACTACATTCATATTGGGAATTCACGTCCTGTAATTGTCTACGACACAGTGCGTCGTTATTTCCAACACAAGGGATATGATGTAAAATTTGTTTCAAATTTCACGGATGTGGACGACAAAATTATTAAGGCTGCAAATGAACTTGGAGAAGAAGTTCATGAATTAACGGAGCGCTTTATTGCCGCATACTTTGAAGATGTTACAGCGCTAGGTTGCAAGAAAGCAGATGTACATCCACGTGTAACAGAGCATATGGACGATATCATTCAATTCATTCAAGTTTTAGTCGATAAAGGCTATGCTTATGAGTCAGCTGGTGATGTCTATTACCGAACTCGTAAATTTAATGGCTACGGTAAATTATCGCATCAATCGGTGGATGATTTAAAAATTGGTGCTCGTATAGAAGCAGGCGAGAAAAAAGATGATGCGTTAGATTTCGCTCTATGGAAAGCTGTGAAGCCAGGTGAAATTTACTGGGAAAGTCCTTGGGGCAAAGGACGTCCAGGTTGGCATATTGAATGCTCTGTAATGGCACGTGAGCATTTAGGAGATACTATTGATATTCATGCAGGTGGGCAAGATTTAACATTCCCGCATCATGAAAATGAAATTGCACAATCCGAAGCCCATAATGATAAAACATTTGCACGTTATTGGATGCACAACGGGTATATTAATATTGATAATGAAAAAATGTCCAAATCCCTTGGTAATTTTATACTCGTTAATGATATTCGTAAACAAATTGACCCACAAGTTTTACGCTTCTTTATGCTTTCTGTGCATTATCGTCATCCGATTAACTTTGCGAAGGATTTAGTGGACGCAGCCGCAAATGGGTTAGAACGAATTCGTACTGCCTACAACAATGTGAAACACCGTTTAACAGCAACTGCGAGTTTGGGTGATCACTCAGAAGAATGGCTTGGAAAAATTGCTGAACAAAAAGCTCATTTTGAAGAAGCGATGGATGATGACTTTAATACAGCCAATGCCATTTCTGTATTATTTGAATTAGCACGTATCGCAAATATTTATCTAAATGAAACGAATACTGATGAAAAAGTATTAGTAAGTTTTACTGAAACTTTTGAGGTGTTAGGTGACGTCTTAGGTATTGAATTTGTAAAAGAAGAAGAGCTATTAGACGAAGAAATTGAAGCACTGTTACAGGAACGTGTAGATGCACGTAAAAATCGTGATTTTGCTCGTTCGGATGAAATTCGTGACCATTTGCAAGCGCAAGGTATCATTTTAGAAGATACGCGACAAGGAACTAGATGGAAACGAGGGTAAGTAACTTGGATAAACTCCGCAACGAAGATGTTAAGCAATTGAATGCATTAGCGTTAGCCTATATGGGAGACGCAGTTTTAGAGCAAAAGGTACGAGAGCATTTGCTACGTGCCGGCCGTGTTAAACCTAATACACTTCATAGAGAAGCGACACGTTATGTATCAGCGAAAGCGCAATCTATGATTGTACATCAAATGATGGATGAAGGCTTTTTAACAGAGGAGGAATTGGCTGTGTTCCGCCGTGGACGCAATGCCAAATCCGGCTCTGTGCCAAAAAATACAGATGTTCAAACATACCGTAATAGCTCAGGCTTTGAGGCGGTGCTTGGTAGTTTGTATTTATTAAATGAATTAGAACGCGTGTATGCAATCATTGCATACGCTATTCAAATAATCGAGGAATCAAAAGGAGTGTCGAAATAATGGCAGAGCAAAATGGTGAAATTATTGCCGGTAAAAACCCAGTGTTAGAAGCACTTCGTTCAGGCCGCGATATGAATAAAGTATGGATTGCAGAAGGTGTGAAAAAATCAGGGGTTAATGAACTTCTAGATTTAGCACGAGAACGTGGAGTTATCGTTCAATTTGTCCCGAAAAAAAAGGTGGATCAATTATCAGATACCAATCACCAAGGAATAGTTGCCTCTGTTGCAGCATATAGATATGCAGAGCTAGAGGATTTATTCGCTGCAGCGGCAAAAAAACAAGAAGATCCATTCTTCTTAATTTTAGATGAGCTGGAGGACCCGCATAATCTGGGCTCTATAATGCGAACTGCTGATGCGATAGGTGCGCATGGCATAATTATTCCGAAACGCCGTTCTGTGAGTTTAACAGCTGTAGTGGCAAAGGCTTCAACTGGAGCAATAGAGCACGTACCTGTTGTTCGTGTTAATAATCTAGCGCAGACAGTAGACGAGCTAAAAGAACGAGGAGTATGGATTGCAGGTACAGATGCAAAAGGTTCTGCAGACTATCGTAAAATGGATGCAACGTTGCCACTTGCGATTATTATTGGTAGTGAAGGCAAAGGAATGGGTCGCTTATTAAAAGAGAAATGTGACTTTTTATATCATTTACCAATGATCGGGCATGTCACATCACTAAATGCATCGGTAGCTGCTGCACTCTTAATGTATGAAGTGTATCGTAAACGTCAAGAAGCGAATGATTGACAATGAACAACATTTTGCTTGTTGACGGCTATAATATGATTGGAGCTTGGAAAGAGCTACGGCCATTACGAGATACGAATTTTGAAGATGCTCGTAAGAGATTAATTGAGCTTATGGCTGAGTATAAGGCTGCTATGGGATGGCGCGTCGTTATCGTTTTTGACGCTCATCTTGTACCAGGTGTGGAGCAATCTTATATAGAAAATGATATCGAAGTCATTTATACAAGAAAAAACGAAACAGCAGATGAACGTATTGAAAAGATGACACGAGAACTAAAAGCTAGAAATGTTCAGATTCATGTAGCAACTTCGGATATGGCAGAGCAAAGTGTGATTTTTGGTAATGGTGCTTTGCGGAAATCGGCCCGAGAGCTAGAAATTGATATGGGCATTATTCAGCATAAAATTTCTCATGATGTGAAACAAAAACAGGATAGCAAACCGCCATCTCGGATAGAGCTAAAGCCTGATGTTGCTTTGGCTTTTGAAAAATGGCGGCGTGGTTTGAAATGATTGATTGACTCATATTTTCCAATTCCGTTATACTGTTCCTAATTATCTGTTGTGGCTGAGGTGATACCATGTTTAAAAATAGTATTGTACAAGTGACACAAGATTTTGAACGATTCAATGATGAAGAACTTATTGAAATGGTGCATCAAGGTAATACAGATGCGTTGGATTATTTAATTACGAAATACCGTTTGTTAGTAAGAGCAAAGGCTAGATCTTATTTTTTAATTGGTGCGGATAAGGAAGACATTGTGCAAGAGGGCATGATTGGGTTATATAAAGCCATTCGTGATTTTAAGGGAGATAAGCTGGCTTCTTTTAGAGCTTTTGCTGAGCTATGTATTACAAGACAGATTATCACGGCTATTAAAACAGCTACAAGGCAAAAGCATATACCATTAAATTCTTACGTTTCTTTGGACAAGCCTATTTTTGATGAAGAATCAGATCGTACATTAATGGACGTTTTAACAGGTGCTATTATGGATGATCCAGAAGAATTAATGATTCATAGAGAAGAGTTTGGTTACTTAGAAGAAAAGATGAGTGAGATTTTAAGTGAATTAGAGCTACAAGTATTAGCTCTGTACTTAGATGGCCAGTCTTATCATGAAATTTCCGAGAAATTAAATCGTCATGTGAAATCCATTGACAATGCTTTACAACGAGTAAAGCGTAAATTAGAGCGACATTTAGTACTTGAAGAAATGTCCTAGCGGTTGTATGCCCTTGTTGACATTGACAAATATAGGTGTTAGTCTTGAAAAGACAAAGTGCCGAAAAGGTGATTATATGGCAAAAAAAGTCGTTTTAAATTGCGAAAAATGTGGATCGAGAAATTACACGTTTCCTGCTAAGGAAGGGTCAACTGTACGCCTCGAATTAAAGAAATTTTGCTCGCATTGCAATGAACATACAATGCATAAACAAACGCTATAAAACAATTTGTAAATAGACAGATATGATTGATTCGGAGGTCAGGCTAGAATGGGCAAGATTAAAGGCTTTTTCAGCAATGTAATGTCGGAAATGCGCAAAACAAGCTGGCCAAAAAGTAAAGAACTGACGAAATATACAGTCGTTGTAATTTCAACTGTTGTAATTATGGCTTTATTTTTTGTGTTAGTTGATTTAGGTGTTTCATCATTACTCCGCTGGTACTTAGAGTTATAATTTAGTGAATAGCATGTTAATACTTCTGAAATAGCCCGTCATTACAATAAACGGGTTTTTTCGTTTGTTTTATCTTCATTCAGCAGATCTTTTCTGTGCGAAAGAATTACGCCAAGACGAAATTGAAGAAGTGAACAGCAGTAAAATATTCTCAATATGATAAGTATGCTACTAGGGATAGTATGAGGGTAGCAATAGATGACTATGCTAGTTTTGGTATAGATCATCGGGCTTTCACTAGACTATTAGCGGAAGCAAAGTTTTTCTAATGGGTAGTTTGTGAAAAGAGTAAAGGATACGCTTAGTATATATCGCGATCCATTTTTTCACTTTTATCTTCATTCAGTAGAAGATTCCTGCTTCTAAAAGTGGTAGGATGAATGCAAATGTAGTTCCTTTTTAGTAAGTGTTAAAACACCGATTGAATGAAGATAAAGCCGCTGGCAGATGTCACGGATTTTGAAAGGAACCAATTGTGCAAGCACAATACAAAATCCAGACACAATTACGCCAAGGCGTAATTGATTTGGTAAGGGAGGGACGGACGAGGAGTCCTAGTAGTTATGGAGAAAAATTGGTATGTTGTTCATACGTATTCAGGGTATGAAAACCGAGTAAAAGCAAACCTAGAGAAACGTGTAGAAACAATGGGTATGCAGGATAAGATTTTCCGTGTTATTGTGCCTGAACACGAAGAAACAGAAATGAAGGATGGGAAAAAGCGTACAATGATGCGCAAAGTTTTCCCTGGTTATGTTTTAGTAGAGTTAATTATGACAGATGATTCGTGGTACGTTGTACGTAATACGCCAGGTGTAACTGGGTTTATCGGTTCATCTGGTGGTGGTGCAAAGCCTACACCTTTGTTACCTGAAGAAGCGGATCGCTTACTACAACAAATGGGAATGACTGACAAAATTGTCGAAGTTGATATTTCTGTTGGGGAAGCAGTAGAAGTATTAGAAGGACCTTTTGCTCACTTCCATGGACGTGTTGAAGAAATTGACACTGAAAAAGGAAAAGTGAAAGTTTCTGTCGATATGTTTGGTCGCGAAACAATTATGGAACTAGATTTTGAGCAAATACAAAAAATGTAGTTCTAGTAACTAAAGTGACATATGTCCAAGACGTATGTCGCAGATTTTGTTAATTACTACTTGCTTAAAAAATTTAAAAGTGGTATTATTTCTAGGTCAGATTGTCATACTTTGGTTTGACGTCTGCAATGATAATTTTAATGTTATCGGCAATTAGCTGACAGACAGATATTGAGTGGGAGGGGTAACCCTATTACCACATCACGGACTTAAGGAGGTGTGTCTCGTGGCTAAAAAAGTTATTAAAGTTGTTAAACTTCAAATCCCTGCTGGTAAAGCAAACCCAGCTCCACCGGTTGGTCCTGCATTAGGTCAAGCAGGTGTGAACATCATGGGATTCTGTAAAGAATTCAACGCGCGTACTGCAGATCAAGCTGGTCTTATCATTCCAGTTGAAATTTCAGTATTCGAGGACCGTTCATTCACTTTCATTACAAAAACTCCACCTGCAGCAGTACTGCTTAAAGTAGCAGCTGGTATCCAATCTGGATCGGGTGAACCAAACCGTAAAAAAGTGGCAACGGTTAAACGTGATAAAGTTCGCGAAATCGCTGAAACTAAAATGCCAGACCTTAACGCTGCTTCAGTAGAAGCTGCAATGTTAATGGTTGAAGGTACTGCACGAAGCATGGGTATTGTTATCGAAGACTAATCCCATTACTTGATGATGTATTTGTTTTTTGGAAGGTTGCGGAGTTTCTTTGTGAACGCGCAACCTTTATTCGTGGGAGGTAAAATCCGCTATAACCACAATCAAGGAGGAATTATATAATGGCTAAAAAAGGTAAAAAACTGCAAGATGCAGCAAAATTAATCGACCGTAACGCATTATACGGCGCTCAAGAAGCAATTGAACTTGCTCAAAAAACTAGCACAGTGAACTTCGACGCTACTGTAGAAGTTGCTTTCCGTTTAGGAATCGATACTCGTAAAAACGACCAACAAATCCGTGGTGCAGTAGTGTTACCAAACGGTACTGGTAAAACTCAACGCGTATTAGTATTCGCTAAAGGTGAAAAACTTAAAGAAGCTGAAGCTGCTGGTGCTGATTATGTAGGCGATGCAGAATACATCCAAAAAATCCAACAAGGTTGGTTTGATTTCGATGTAATCGTTGCAACTCCTGACATGATGGGTGAAGTTGGTAAACTTGGTCGTGTATTAGGACCTAAAGGTTTAATGCCAAACCCTAAAACTGGTACAGTTACTTTCGATGTAACAAAAGCTATCAACGAAATTAAAGCTGGTAAAGTAGAATACCGTGCTGATAAAGCTGGGATCATCCACGCTCCTATCGGTAAAGCTTCTTTCTCTGCAGAAAAATTAGTAGAAAACTTCTTAACTGTATTCGATGTAGTGCAAAAAGCAAAACCTGCTGCAGCTAAAGGTACTTACATGAAATCTGTAAACGTTACAACTACAATGGGTCCAGCTATTAAAGTTGATACTTCAAGCGTAGTAGTAAAATAATTAAAGTTTTTATGTAAATCTATTGACGGCGCTGTCTATCTATGATAAGATGGTTGCTGTTGTGAATCATCCATTTGTACCGTAGACAGTAGGAGTGACTTGTCACTTAATGATCCTACCGAGGACAGCGGAATTCGGATTCTTATTTTAAAGATGATGACTTTCAGCCTCTGTGTCTATTTGACCCAGAGGCTTTTCTTTTGTCGGTATAAATGACCCATTCTAATAGGAGGTGTCATCATGAGCAAAGTTATCGAAAACAAACAAGCACAAGTTCAAGAGATTACTGAGAAATTCCAAAATGCTGCTTCTGTAGTAGTTGTGGATTACCGTGGTCTTAACGTTGCGCAAGTAACTGAACTTCGTAAGCAACTTCGTGAAGCTGGCGTTGAGTTCAAAGTTTACAAAAACACTTTAACACGTCGTGCTACTGAAGCTGTTGGTCTTGAAGGAATCAATGACGTATTAGTTGGTCCTAACGCAATTGCGTTCTCAAATGAAGATGTTGTAGCTCCTGCTAAAATCATCAACGAGTTCGCTAAGAAAAATGAAGCTTTAGAAATTAAAGTGGGTATTATTGAAGGTACAATCTCTTCTGTTGAAGACGTTAAAGCACTTGCAGAACTTCCATCACGCGAAGGTCTTCTTTCTATGCTTTTATCTGTACTTCAAGCTCCAGTGCGCAACTTCGCACTTGCAACAAAAGCTGTTGCAGAACAAAAAGAAGAACAAGGCGCGTAATTTCGTACGCACTATAACTTCTGCGGCCTAACCCGCAAAAATAAAACATTATCCAATTAGGAGGAAATTATAATGAATAAAGAGCAAATCTTAGAAGCAATCAAAGCTATGACAGTTCTTGAATTAAACGATTTAGTAAAAGCTATCGAAGAAGAATTCGGTGTAACAGCTGCTGCTCCTGTAGCAGTAGTAGGTGCTGCTGCTGGCGCTGCTGAAGAAAAAACTGAGTTCGACGTAGTATTAGCATCTGCTGGTGCAGAAAAAATTAAAGTAATCAAAGTGGTTCGTGAAATCACTGGTTTAGGTCTTAAAGAAGCTAAAGAAGTAGTAGATAACGCTCCTAAAGCTCTTAAAGAAGGCGTTTCTAAAGATGAAGCTGAACAAATCAAAGCTAAACTTGAAGAAGTTGGCGCATCTGTAGAAGTTAAGTAATCTCGCATTACTTTTAAAAAAGAGGAAAGCTCGTCATTGCGGCGAGCTTTTTTCTTCATTCTGAGGAGGCGTGAAAATGTCAGATCATTATTATACAAGTAAGCCTC
Organism: Lysinibacillus sp. TE18511; assembly: GCF_054062295.1. Classification (NCBI taxonomy): domain Bacteria; kingdom Bacillati; phylum Bacillota; class Bacilli; order Caryophanales; family Bacillaceae; genus Lysinibacillus; species Lysinibacillus sp. TE18511. The sequence goes on along the minus strand of NZ_JBSSFD010000011.1, from coordinate 47,732 downwards.
AAACTGAGAGTAAACCTCGTCATTGGACCTTCAAATTATTAGGTCATACGTTTTCCTTTGAAACGGATGCGGGTGTATTTAGTAAAAGCGAAGTAGATTTTGGATCCCGTGTTTTGATAGATGCTTTTCAAATGCCTGATATTGATGGTGCAATTTTGGATGTGGGTTGTGGCTACGGACCGATAGGATTATCGATCGCCAAAGCAAACCCAGACCGTACCGTTTTTATGATGGATATTAATGAACGTGCAGTCGCGCTTTCGCAAAAAAATGCGCAAGTAAACGGTGTTCAAAATGTACGAATATTTGTGAGTGACGGACTATCGATGGTCGAAGAAAATGTAAAAGCTGCAGCTATATTAACTAATCCTCCAATTCGTGCTGGAAAGGAAACAGTTTTCCGTTTTTACGAGGGTGCTTACGACAAGTTAGCGACATCTGGTGAACTGTGGATAGTTATACAGAAGAAGCAAGGTGCACCATCAACGGTAAGTTACTTAGAAGAAAAATTTTCAGAAGTCGATGTTGTGGAGAAGAAAAAAGGGTACTGGATAGTACGTGCAAAAAAATAAGTGAAATATGTATAAAATATTGACTTGACAAATCGGCTATGATAACATGATACAATGCAAAAATATTATTTTGAGGTCGTGTGCCCTTTTGTATATGATTGTTTAAATGTGGGTATACTTGCCAAGATAAGTTTAGTTAACCGAAAATGAGATCTTTTTGAAGACTCGTTTTCTTTTTGTCTTTCGAAATCATACACTATTTGTATGAATTTGCAAAGACCTAATATCGCTTTATTGAGGGGTGAATGAGTTGACAGGTCAACTAGTTCAGTATGGACAACACCGCCAGCGTAGAAGCTTTGCGCGTATTAAAGAGGTGCTTGAGCTTCCAAATCTGATTGAGATTCAAACGGCGTCTTACGAGTGGTTCCTTGAAGAAGGTTTACGTGAAATGTTCCGTGACATTTCGCCGATCGAGGACTTTACAGGCAATCTTTCATTAGAATTTATCGATTATTCATTAGGTGATCCTAAGTATGATGTCGATGAGTGTAAAGAGCGAGATGTTACTTACGCAGCTCCATTACGTGTGAAAGTACGTCTTTACAACAAAGAAACAGACGAAGTGAAAGAACAGGATGTCTTCATGGGTGACTTCCCATTAATGACAGAGACAGGTACGTTCATTATCAATGGTGCTGAACGTGTTATCGTTTCACAATTAGTTCGTTCACCGAGTGTGTATTTCCATGATAAAACTGATAAAAACGGTAAAAAAGGTTTTGGAGCTACAGTTATTCCGAACCGCGGTGCATGGTTAGAATATGAAACTGATGCGAAAGACGTAGTATATGTACGTATTGACCGTACGCGTAAGCTACCAGCAACAGTGTTACTTCGTGCATTAGGTTTCGGTTCAGACCAAGAAATTATCGATATTATCGGTGACAACGAGTATTTACGTAACACGCTAGAAAAGGATAACTCTGAAAGTACAGAAAAAGCACTTTTAGAAATCTATGAGCGCTTACGTCCAGGTGAGCCACCAACAGTTGAAAGTGCGAAGAGCTTATTATACTCTCGTTTCTTTGATGCAAAACGCTATGATTTAGCGAATGTGGGTCGCTACAAAATGAATAAAAAGCTTCATATCAAAAATCGTTTATTTAACCAAACGATTGCTGAAACGCTTGTAGACCCAGAAACAGGCGAAATTTTAGTAGAGAAAGGTACAGTTCTTGACCGTCGTACTTTAGATAAAATCTTACCGTATCTAGAAGATTCATCAAAAGGAATCGGTTACCGCACTTTATCACAAGTAGGTGGAGTGCTTGAGGATGACGTAACAATTCAGTCTATTAAAATTTATGCACCAAAAGATGAAGCACAAAAAGAAATCAATATTATTGGTAATGCGTACATCGATGAAGAAGTGAAGAATATTACACCTGCTGACGTATTATCTTCAGTAAGTTATTTCTTCAACTTACTTTACCAAGTAGGGGCAACAGATGATATCGATCACTTAGGTAACCGTCGTCTACGCTCTGTTGGTGAGCTGTTACAAAACCAATTCCGTATCGGTTTATCTCGTATGGAACGTGTAGTACGTGAGCGTATGTCTATTAATGATACAGCTGCTATCGTACCACAACAATTAATTAATATTCGTCCAGTAATTGCGTCAATTAAAGAGTTCTTCGGTAGCTCTCAGTTATCACAATTCATGGACCAAACAAACCCATTGGCAGAATTAACACATAAACGTCGTCTTTCTGCATTAGGGCCTGGTGGTTTAACACGTGAGCGTGCAGGTTTCGAAGTACGTGACGTTCACTATTCTCACTATGGTCGTATGTGTCCTATCGAGACACCAGAGGGTCCAAACATTGGTTTAATCAACTCATTATCTTCATTTGCCAAAGTAAATAAATTTGGATTCATTGAAACACCTTATCGTCGTATTGACCATGAGACAGGTAGAGTAACGGAGCAAATTGATTATTTAACAGCTGACGAAGAAGATAACTACTATGTAGCACAAGCGAACTCACTATTAAATCCTGATGGTTCATTTGCTAAAGACGAAGTAGTAGGTCGTTTCCGTGGGGATAATACAGTATTCAATAAAGCACAAATGGACTACATGGACGTTTCACCTAAACAAGTAGTTTCGGCTGCGACTGCATGTATCCCGTTCTTAGAAAACGATGACTCGAACCGTGCACTTATGGGTGCCAACATGCAACGTCAAGCAGTTCCTCTTCTTAACCCAGAAGCACCATTCGTTGGTACTGGTATGGAACATGTTGATGCGCGTGACTCTGGTGCGGCTGTAGTAGCGAAATATGATGGTATTGTTGAGCATGTAGAAGCTCGCTCTATCCATGTTCGCCGAATTGAAGTCGTTGATGGTAAAGAAGTTAAAGGCGATTTAACAAAATATAAATTACAAAAATTCATTCGTTCTAACCAAGGTACTTCATACAACCAACGTCCACTTGTAAAAGTTGGCGAACGTGTGAAACCTCGTGATATTTTAGCAGATGGTCCATCTATGGAAAATGGTGAACTTGCTCTTGGTCGTAACGTACTTGTTGCGTTCATGACTTGGAACGGCTTCAACTATGAGGATGCTGTTATCATGAGCGAACGCCTTGTAAAAGACGATGTTTATACATCTGTTCATATTGAAGAATATGAATCAGAGTCTCGTGATACAAAATTAGGACCTGAAGAAATCACTCGCGATATTCCAAACGTCGGGGAAGATGCACTTCGTAACTTAGACGAACGTGGTATCATCCGCATCGGTGCAGAAGTACGTGACGGTGACATTCTTGTAGGTAAAGTAACACCTAAGGGAGTTACAGAATTAACTGCTGAAGAACGCCTATTACATGCTATCTTCGGTGAAAAAGCTCGTGAAGTTCGTGATACTTCATTACGTGTACCACACGGTGCTGGTGGTATTATTCTTGACGTAAAAGTATTTAACCGTGAAGATGGCGATGAATTACCACCAGGTGTTAACCAATTAGTTCGTGCTTATATTGTTCAAAAGCGTAAAATTCGCGTTGGGGACAAAATGGCCGGACGTCATGGTAACAAAGGGGTTATCTCTCGAATCTTACCGGAAGAGGATATGCCATTTATGCCAGATGGAACTCCTGTTGATATCATGTTAAACCCACTTGGCGTACCTTCTCGTATGAACATCGGACAAGTTTTAGAGCTACACTTAGGTATGGCTTCTCGTTCCTTAGGCGTTCATATGGCAACTCCAGTATTCGATGGTGCCAACGAGGAAGATGTTTGGGAAACAATGGAAGAAGCAGGTATGAACCGTGATGGTAAAACAACACTGTATGATGGACGTTCAGGTGAACCATTTGATAACCGCGTATCAGTAGGGATCATGTACATGATCAAACTTGCTCACATGGTTGATGATAAACTTCACGCACGTTCAACTGGTCCTTACTCACTTGTTACTCAACAGCCACTTGGTGGTAAAGCACAGTTCGGTGGACAACGTTTTGGTGAGATGGAAGTATGGGCACTTGAAGCATATGGTGCTGCTTACACACTTCAAGAAATCTTAACAGTTAAATCTGATGACGTTGTTGGTCGTGTGAAAACATACGAAGCAATCGTTAAAGGTGAAAGTGTACCAGAGCCAGGCGTTCCTGAATCATTCAAAGTATTGATTAAAGAACTTCAATCTCTTGGTATGGATGTGAAGATGTTAACGATCAATGATGAAGAGGTAGAGCTTCGCGACTTAGACGAGGAAGATGATCTTCAACCAGCTGATGCTCTTAACATTGCACCACAGCAAGATAAAGAAGAAGAGCCAGTAGAGTCTTTTGAATAATGGATAACCCAAATTCACAGCCTTTGTGAATAAGGTCAAACTTATTTTTCAAACTAGCCGGGCAGGATTTAACGCCCTGTCCGGCTTTTTCTTTCAATAAATCATTCTATTTTTAATCCTTTGTTAAGAGGCATTTCTTTGCAAACGATTATCGAGCTGCGTAAAAGAGTCTTTATAAAGACCTATACTAGAGGGAGGTAGGCTCCTTGATAGACGTTAATGAATTTGAATATATGAAAATTGGTTTAGCTTCTCCTGACAAGATCCGTTCTTGGTCATACGGTGAAGTTAAAAAACCTGAAACAATCAACTACCGTACTTTAAAACCAGAAAAAGATGGTTTATTCTGTGAGCGTATTTTCGGTCCAACTAAGGACTGGGAGTGTCATTGTGGTAAATACAAACGTGTACGTTATAAAGGCGTAGTTTGTGATCGTTGTGGAGTGGAAGTAACACGCGCTAAAGTTCGTCGTGAACGTATGGGCCACATCGAATTAGCAGCACCAGTATCTCATATCTGGTATTTCAAAGGTATTCCTAGCCGTATGGGTCTTATTTTAGATATGTCCCCACGTGCACTAGAAGAAGTAATTTACTTTGCTTCTTACGTTGTAATCGAGCCAGGTGCTACAAACTTAGAAAGTAAACAACTACTTTCTGAAAAAGAGTACCGTGCATATCGCGAAAAATTCGGCAACACATTCGAAGCATCTATGGGTGCTGAAGCAATTAAAAAATTATTAGGCAAAATTGATCTTGAAGATGAAACTCAATCTTTAAAAGAAGAGTTAAAAACAGCACAAGGTCAACGTCGTACACGTGCAATTAAACGTCTTGAAGTTGTTGAATCATTCCGTAACTCAGGTAACTCTCCTGAATGGATGATTTTAGATGTACTACCAGTTATTCCACCAGAGCTTCGTCCGATGGTGCAATTAGATGGTGGCCGTTTCGCAACTTCTGACTTAAACGATTTATATCGTCGTGTAATCAACCGTAATAACCGTTTAAAACGTTTACTAGACCTTGGTGCTCCAAGTATCATCGTTCAAAACGAAAAACGTATGTTACAAGAAGCTGTTGATGCATTAATTGATAACGGTCGTCGTGGTCGTCCAGTAACAGGTCCAGGTAACCGTCCATTAAAATCACTTTCACATATGCTGAAAGGTAAACAAGGTCGTTTCCGTCAAAACTTACTAGGTAAACGTGTTGACTACTCTGGTCGTTCGGTTATCGTAGTAGGTCCAAACTTAAAAATGTACCAATGTGGTCTGCCGAAAGAAATGGCAATTGAGCTGTTCAAGCCTTTCGTGATGAAAGAGTTAGTAGAACGTGGTCTTGCGCATAATATTAAATCTGCTAAACGTAAAATCGAGCGTTTAAACAACGACGTATGGGACGTTTTAGAAGATGTAATTCGTGAGCATCCGGTATTACTTAACCGTGCACCAACGCTTCACCGTCTTGGTATTCAGGCCTTTGAACCAACATTAGTTGAAGGTCGTGCTATTCGTCTTCACCCGTTAGTATGTACAGCTTATAACGCTGACTTCGATGGTGACCAAATGGCGGTTCACGTACCATTATCAGCAGAAGCACAAGCTGAAGCCCGTCTTCTAATGCTTGCTGCACAAAATATCCTGAACCCGAAAGATGGTAAACCAGTTGTAACACCATCTCAAGATATGGTATTAGGTAACTATTACTTAACACTTGAACGCGAGGATGCTCGTGGTGAAGGGACAATTTTCTATGGACCAAATGAAGTACTAATTGCATATGATACAGGTCATGTTCATTTGCATACTCGTATTGCAATTAAAGCAGCTTCATTAAATAACCCAACATTTACTGAAGAACAAAATAATATGTTCCTATTAACGACTGTTGGTAAAGTAATCTTTAACGAAATCTTGCCGAAATCATTCCCATATATTAACGAGCCAACTGATTTCAACTTAGAGCAAGAAACACCAGACAAATACTTTGTTAATTTAACAATTGATGAAGAAACGTTAAAAGAACTTGAAGCAGATGCGGCCTATAATGCACTTGATGAAAAAGGCAAAGTTGATGCTCAACGTACAGCTGTATTACGCAAACACTTTGCATCAGTACCAGTTGTTAACCCATTCCGTAAGAAATTCTTAGGAAATATCATTGCTGAAGTGTTTAAACGTTTCCACATTACTGAAACATCTAAAATGCTTGACCGTATGAAAAACCTAGGATTTAAATACTCAACACGCGCTGGTATTACAGTAGGTGTGTCTGACATCGTCGTATTACCAGATAAAGGTGAAATTTTAGCAGAAGCTCAAGAAAAAGTAGATAAAGTTCAAGCGCAATTCCGTCGTGGTTTCATCACGGAAGAAGAGCGTTATGATCGTGTTATCTCAAGCTGGAGTGCTGCAAAAGATGAAATTCAAGCGAAACTGATGAAGTCACTTGAAAAAACAAACCCAATTTTCATGATGTCTGACTCAGGTGCCCGTGGTAACGCATCTAACTTTACACAGTTAGCAGGTATGCGTGGTCTGATGGCCAACCCGGCTGGTCGTATCATCGAACTTCCAATTAAATCTTCATTCCGTGAAGGTTTAACGGTATTAGAGTACTTCATCTCAACTCACGGTGCTCGTAAAGGTCTTGCCGATACAGCCCTAAAAACTGCCGATTCAGGTTACTTAACACGTCGTCTTGTTGACGTAGCACAAGATGTTATCGTTCGTGAGGATGACTGTGGAACTGACCGTGGTTTAACAATTGGTGCGTTAATGGAAGGTACAGAGTTAATTGAAGCGTTAGATGAACGTATTATCGGTCGTCATACGAAGAAAACAATCGTACATCCGGAAACAGGTGAAGTTATTTTAGAAAGAGACGGTTTAATCGACCAAGATATCGCACGTACAATTATCGAGGTTGGTATCGAGGAAGTAACAATCCGTTCAGCATTCACATGTAATACAAAACATGGTGTATGTAAAAAATGTTACGGCATGAACTTGGCAACAGGTGAAAAGGTTGAAGTTGGGGAAGCAGTTGGTATTATTGCGGCTCAATCAATCGGTGAACCAGGTACACAGTTAACAATGCGTACATTCCATACTGGTGGGGTTGCCGGTGACGATATTACACAAGGTCTTCCACGTATCCAAGAGATCTTCGAAGCACGTAATCCAAAAGGTCAATCTGTTATTTCAGAAATCGCTGGTACTGTTTCGGATATCACTGAAATCCGTGAAGGTCTAAAAGAAATTACAGTTCAAGGTGACGTAGAAACTCGTAAATACCCAGCACCTTACAATGCTCGTCTGAAAGTACAAGAAGGCGACTTTGTAGAACGTGGTCAAGTATTAACAGAAGGTTCTATCGATCCAAAACAATTGTTAAAAGTTAAAGACGTTTCAACAGTTCAAGTATATTTACTAAAAGAAGTACAAAAAGTATACCGTATGCAAGGGGTAGAAATTGGAGACAAACATATCGAGGTAATGGTTCGCCAGATGCTTCGTAAAGTACGTGTAATTGAAGCAGGTGATACAGAATTATTACCAGGCTCATTACTAGATATCCACCAATTCTCAGAAGCAAATGCAGATGCTGTGTTAAATGGCAAAAACCCTGCAACTTGTCGCCCTGTAATTCTTGGTATTACAAAAGCTTCTCTTGAAACAGAATCATTCTTATCTGCTGCATCCTTCCAAGAAACAACACGCGTGTTGACAGATGCAGCCATTAAAGGTAAACGTGATGAGCTTCTGGGATTAAAAGAGAACGTAATTATCGGTAAACTTGTTCCTGCAGGTACTGGTATGCAACGTTATCGTCAAATCCGTATCGAAAAAGATGAGCTTGACACAGATGAGCTAATTTCTGCTGAATAATCATTAAATAAGTACCGGAGAGGTGTATTTTCATCATCTCTTCGGGCTTTTTAAAGATATTAGTTGACAGTCGAAATTGGTAATGATAATATATTGAAGGTTGATAGTTAACTGTTCTGTACTTTGGAGGATATGAAAATGTCTTATGATAGAGTAAGGGATAGTCGAACAATCATAGGTACAAAGCAAGCAGTAAAAGCAATGCGCGATGGTTCAGTGAAAGAACTTTTTGTGGCACTTGATGCAGACAATTGGGTAACCGATTTGGCCATTACTTTCGCGAGAGAAATCGGTGTGCCAGTTATTCTTGTTGAGTCCAAAAGGGAACTGGGCAAGGCCTGTGGAATCCACGTTGGAGCAGCGGTTGTTGCTATTGCTGTAGAGTAGTTTTTGTGTATAAAACACAAAGACTTTGTTTTTACCCAAAAAATGAACCACCTGGATGTGTGGTATTAACAAGGAATAAATGAAGGGAGGAAATACCGATGCCTACAATTAACCAATTAGTACGTAAGCCTCGTCAATCTAAAAGCACGAAATCAAAATCACCAGCGTTAAACAAAGGATATAACTCATTTAAAAAATCTTTAACTGATGTTAAATCTCCACAAAAACGTGGTGTTTGTACTCGTGTAGGTACAATGACACCTCGTAAACCAAACTCAGCGTTACGTAAATACGCTCGTGTTCGTTTAACTAACCAAATTGAGGTTACAGCTTATATCCCAGGTGAAGGCCACAACTTACAAGAGCACAGTGTTGTTCTTATCCGTGGCGGACGCGTAAAAGACTTAGCGGGTGTTCGTTACCATATCGTACGTGGAGCTCTTGATACAGCTGGTGTAAACGGTCGTTTACAATCACGTTCTAAATACGGAACAAAACGCCCTAAAGAAAAAAAATAATATAACACTATATAGTGTTTCTTAATAAGAGTCTCATGTAGGTGTGACAAATTTCAAATCTTGCTAGCAGATTTGAAATGTAATAACAACTACGATAAGGCAACTTTATAAAATAAATCGATAACTATTCGAAAGGAGGAAAACACATGCCTCGTAAAGGTCCTGTTTCCAAACGTGACGTGTTACCAGATCCAATTTATAATTCAAAACTAGTAACTCGTTTAATCAATAAAATGATGGTTGATGGTAAAAGAGGTACTTCTCAAAAGATTTTATACGGTGCGTTCGAACTAGTTAAAGAACGTTCTGGTGAAAATCCAATCGAAGTATTCGAAGCTGCTCTAAACAACGTAATGCCAGTTCTTGAAGTACGTGCTCGCCGTGTTGGTGGTTCTAACTACCAAGTACCAGTTGAAGTACGTCCAGAACGTCGTACAACTTTAGGTCTTCGTTACCTAGTTAACTATTCTCGTCTTCGTGGTGAAAAAACTATGGAAGAGCGTTTAGCTAACGAAATCCTAGATGCTTCAAACAACACTGGTGCATCAGTTAAGAAACGTGAAGATATGCACAAAATGGCAGAAGCGAACAAAGCATTCGCTCACTACCGTTGGTAATTTAACCTATGTGTTAGCTAATTGGCTAACACAAGGTCTTTTATACAGTCTTTACCCCAATATGGAAGGAGAAATTTCCTATGAAACGCGAATTCTCACTTGAGAATACTCGTAATATTGGGATCATGGCTCACATTGATGCTGGTAAAACAACAACAACTGAGCGTATCCTTTATTACACTGGTAAGATTCACAAAATCGGTGAAACTCATGAAGGCGCTTCTCAAATGGACTGGATGGAGCAAGAGCAAGAACGTGGTATTACAATCACTTCTGCTGCAACAACAGCACAATGGGCAGGCCACCGTGTAAACATCATCGATACTCCTGGACACGTAGACTTCACTGTAGAAGTAGAACGTTCATTACGCGTACTTGACGGTGCTGTAACTGTACTAGATGCTCAATCTGGTGTTGAGCCTCAAACTGAAACTGTATGGCGTCAAGCTACAACGTACGGTGTTCCACGTATTGTATTCATTAACAAAATGGATAAAACAGGGGCAGATTTCTTATATTCTGTAGGAACTCTACATGATCGTTTACAAGCAAACGCTCACCCTGTTCAATTACCTATCGGATCTGAAGATGAGTTCTCAGCAATCATCGACTTAGTTGAAATGAAAGCTACTTTCTACGGCGACGAAAAAGGTACAGCAGTAACTGAAGGTGAAATTCCTGAAGAATACCGCGCACAAGCTGAAGAATACCGTGAAAAATTAATCGACGCTGTTGCAAGTGTTGATGAAGAAATCATGGAAAAATATTTAGAAGGCGAAGAAATTACTGTTGCTGAACTTAAAGCGGCTATCCGTCGTGCTACGATCGCAGTAGAATTCTACCCAGTAATCTGTGGTACAGCATTCAAACATAAAGGCGTACGCCCAATGTTAAATGCAGTTATCGATTACTTACCATCTCCAGTTGATGTACCAGCAATCAAAGGTACTTCAGTTGATGGTGACGAGGAGTTAGTACGTAAATCTTCTGATGCAGAGCCATTCTCAGCTCTTGCATTCAAAGTTATGACTGACCCATTCGTAGGTAAATTAACTTTCTTCCGTGTGTACTCTGGAACATTAGATTCAGGTTCATACGTACAAAACTCTTCTAAAGGTAAACGTGAGCGTGTAGGTCGTATCCTACAAATGCACGCTAACTCTCGTGAAGAGATTTCTAAAGTATTCGCTGGGGACATCGCAGCAGCAGTAGGTCTTAAAGATACTACTACTGGTGATACTCTATGTGACGAGAAAAACCTAGTTATTCTTGAATCAATGGAGTTCCCTGAGCCAGTAATTTCTCTTTCTGTAGAACCAAAATCAAAAGCTGACCAAGATAAAATGGGTCAAGCTTTACAAAAACTTCAAGAAGAGGATCCAACTTTCCGTGCTTACACTGACACAGAAACTGGTCAAACAATCATCTCAGGTATGGGTGAGCTTCACCTTGATATCTTAGTTGACCGTATGCGCCGTGAATTCAAAGTAGAAGCTAACGTAGGTGCTCCAATGGTATCTTACCGTGAAACATTCCGTGGCTCTGCAAAAGTTCAAGGTAAATTCACTCGCCAATCTGGTGGTCGTGGACAATACGGTGACGTAACGATTGAGTTCTCTCCAAATGAAGAAGGTAAAGGCTTTGAATTCGAAAACGCTATCGTTGGTGGTGTAGTACCTCGTGAGTACATTCCTGCAGTAGAAGCGGGTCTTCGTGACTCTCTTGATCGCGGTGTAGTAGCTGGTTACCCACTAATCGACATTAAAGCGAAATTAGTATTCGGTTCTTACCATGACGTTGACTCGAATGAGATGGCGTTCAAAATTGCTGCATCTATGGCACTTAAAGAAGCTGCGAAACAATGTGATGCAGTTATTTTAGAACCAATGATGAAAGTTGAAGTTGTAATCCCAGAAGAATACCTTGGTGATATCATGGGTAACATTACTTCTCGTCGCGGACGCGTTGAGGGTATGGATGCTCGCGGTAACTCTCAAGTTGTTCGTTCAATGGTTCCTTTATCGGAAATGTTTGGTTACGCAACAACTCTTCGTTCTGCAACGCAAGGACGTGGTGTATTCTCAATGACATTCGATCATTATGAAGAAGTACCAAAATCAATCGCTGCAGAAATCATCAAAAAAAATAAAGGTGAATAATTGAAATTTCATCTTGCATAAAGTATAACTAATTTGTAAGCTATGATTGTGGGATGGTGGATGGGCCCGTTCACCATCAGCAAGCATTCTATAATTACAAAAAAAATATAAACATATAATTTTGAGGAGGCAATCTCTAATGGCTAAAGAAAAATTTGACCGTTCAAAAACGCATGCTAACATTGGTACAATCGGACACGTTGACCATGGTAAAACTACTTTAACTGCTGCAATCGCTACAGTTCTTTCTAAAAAAATGGGTGGTACAGCTAAATCATACGCTGACATCGATAACGCTCCAGAAGAAAAAGAGCGTGGTATCACAATCAATACTTCTCACGTAGAATACGAAACAGCTACTCGTCACTATGCACACGTTGACTGCCCAGGACACGCTGACTATGTTAAAAACATGATCACTGGTGCTGCACAAATGGACGGCGGTATCTTAGTAGTATCTGCTGCTGATGGTCCAATGCCACAAACTCGTGAACACATCCTTTTATCTCGTCAAGTAGGTGTTCCATACTTAGTAGTATTCATGAACAAATGTGATATGGTTGACGACGAAGAATTATTAGAATTAGTAGAAATGGAAATCCGTGACCTACTATCTGAATATGACTTCCCAGGTGACGATCTTCCTGTAATCAAAGGTTCTGCTCTTAAAGCTCTTGAAGGCGAAGCAGAATGGGAAGAAAAAATCGTTGAATTAATGGACGCTGTAGATTCTTACATCCCAACTCCAGAACGTCAAACTGACAAACCATTCATGATGCCAATCGAGGACGTATTCTCAATCACTGGTCGTGGTACAGTTGCAACTGGCCGTGTTGAACGTGGTCAAGTTAAAGTTGGTGACGTAGTTGAAATCATCGGTATCGCTGAAGAAGCTAAATCTACTACTGTAACTGGTGTAGAAATGTTCCGTAAATTATTAGACTATGCTGAAGCTGGTGACAACATCGGTGCTTTACTTCGTGGTGTAGCTCGTGAAGATATCCAACGTGGTCAAGTATTAGCTAAACCAGGCTCAATCACTCCACACACTAACTTCAAAGCTGAAGTTTACGTTTTATCAAAAGAAGAGGGTGGCCGTCATACTCCATTCTTCACTAACTACCGTCCTCAGTTCTACTTCCGTACAACTGACGTAACAGGTATCTGTAACTTACCAGAAGGCGTTGAAATGGTAATGCCTGGCGATAACATCGAAATGACAGTAGAACTTATCGCTCCAATCGCTCTTGAAGAAGGTACTAAATTCTCTATCCGTGAGGGTGGCCGTACTGTAGGCGCTGGCGTAGTTGCTTCTATCCAAAAATAATTTTAGCGCAAGCTAATTTTCAAAACCAATCTGTAGGGACGCTTACAGATTGGTTTTTTGTGTTAAAATAAGTAAAGAACATTTGATAATCTTATTTGAATTAGATTATTTTATGTATACATAATAGGTGAAATACCAAGTAAGCAGAAATAGTGATCTTTTTTTCGAACTGCTAGCGATAAAAGCTAGTGCCAGAGATTAAAATTAAACCAGCGCAGCATGTAGAGTGTAGAATCGCATCCCTTTTAATTTCTACCAACCATTTAAATAGTTCATCTTCAAAAAGATAGGATAACTATTTGTTAAAAACGTATGTCATATATAAGGTTGATTGGAGTGAAGGCTGGGCGACTCCTTGGGGCTCATTTGACGCCCCCAGGAAAAGCGCCCAGCCGGAGCGGAAATCAACCTCACGTCATGATGCTGAGCATATTTAGTACATAAAAACACTTCATGGAAGGAGAAATTGCAAGTGGAGATGAAAATATTGTTGATCGAAGATGATCCATCAATTTTTGAAATGATTCAGACGCGTTTTGCACAATGGACTCTTCAAGTTATTGGTCCTAAAGATTTCCGAAAAGTGATGGATGATTTTATTGAGGAAAAGCCGCAGCTTGTATTGATTGACATTCAGTTACCAGCCTATGATGGCTTTCATTGGTGTCGCGAAATTCGGCATATCTCAAAGGTGCCAATTCTCTTTCTATCGTCACGGGATCACCCAATGGATATGGTGATGGCAATGCAAATGGGCGCTGATGATTTCGTACAGAAACCCTTCAATATGGATGTATTACTTGCAAAGGTACAGGCCATTTTACGCCGTACATATGATTATGTAGAAGAGTCGTTGGATGTTACACGATTTAATGGGACAGTTATTGACTATGCACGAAGTGAAATTATGTATGAAGGACAGCTTGTTTCCTTAACTAAAAATGAGCTTTTTATTTTACGTATTTTAGTGGAGAAGTCTGATCAAATTGTTTCTAGGGATGATTTAATGAGAAAGTTATGGGACGATGAGCGTTTTGTTAATGATAATACCTTATCTGTAAACGTAAATAGATTACGTGCAAAGCTTGAGGATATCGGTTTACAGGATGTTATTTTAACAAAAAAGGGGCTGGGTTATATGGCAGTAACGCAGGGGACGTGAGTGAAAATGCTACTTTTATTTTTAAAAGAACGCCTTGCATGGATAGGTTTTTTTGTATTTATTATTGTTATGCTTAACGTTTTATTTACTTTAGATGCTGGATTAATTGGCGTTTCAATTTGGTATGTGAATGTTTGCTTGCTTGTTAGTTTTATAGTTTTTTTTATATGGCGATATGTAGTTGAAGTAGGGCAGTTGAAGGATTTCCTGGGAAATGTGGACAGCCATCTTGATGACGCACACAGTAGAAACTTAGCGTTATCACCTTTTCAAGCTGCGTATTTTACAAAGATTGAAGATGTCTTTTACGATAAGGATACGGAGTTAAATCAAGCAAAAGTACAGCTACAGGAATATACAGATGAGCTCTTGGCCTGGGTTCATGAAGTAAAAGCACCATTAACTTCGATTAATTTAATGTTAGACCGTGTTGAAGATTTGACATTACGTCGTAAATTAGAAGCTGAGTGGTTAAGGCTACATTTATTGGTTGATCAGCAGCTACATCAAACACGTTTTTCTTCAATTGAAAAAGATAATTATATGGCAGAGATCGAGCTCAGAACGGTTGTCTATAAGGAAATAAGAGCTATGCAAGCATGGTGTATTGAAAAAGGCATCGGTTTTGATGTGGATGAGTTAACGGAGACAGTGATGACGGATGGTAAATGGCTAGCTTTTATCGTGCGACAAATTTTATCCAATGCGATTAAATATAGTACTGCAAATTCAGAAGTATTAATATTTACGGAGGTAGATCCGAAGGGCGCCACTTTATTACATATAAAAGATGCAGGCATTGGTATTGGTAAGGAGGATTTGCCTCGAATTTTTCAAAAGTCGTATACTGGAACAGCTGGAAGAGAATCTGCACAGTCCACAGGCATGGGTTTGTATTTAGCGCATAATGTGGCTCAAAAGATAGGTGTTCGTATTAGTGTACAATCAACTGTAGATGAAGGCTCAATATTTACCTTACGTTTTCCGTTACAAAATGAATATGTCAAACTAACAGGTAGATGACGAAATTGTCACCTACCTTTTTATATTGTCATGTAAAACGCACGAATTGACGAAGGAGACAGGGTACACTTGAACTATAGAAAGGGGCGTTTACAAGTGGCAGTTTTAATTGGTCGTAAAGTAAAAAAAGTATATGGAAAAAAATCAACAGCTCAAGAGGTTTTAAAGGGCATTGATTTAGAAGTGAATAAAGGTGAATTTGTCGGCATTATGGGACCATCAGGCTCAGGAAAAACAACACTTTTAAACGTTTTGTGTTCGATTGACTTTGCAACAGAAGGTGTTATTGAAATAAACGGTCAAAATCTACGTGGTATGAAGGAGAAGGCGTTAGCTAATTTCCGTCGTGAGCAATTAGGGTTCATATTCCAAGATTATAATTTATTAGATACGTTGACAGTGAAAGAAAATATTCTTTTACCATTAGCTATTGGCAAGCTACCAAAGGCTGTTGCGGAGAGTCGTTTAAAGGAGCTTACACACTTATTAGGTATTACCGAGATATTAAATAAATACCCGAATGAAATATCAGGTGGTCAAAAGCAACGTACATCGGCAGCTCGAGCACTTATTACAAATCCATCGCTTGTATTTGCCGATGAACCTACCGGCGCACTTGACTCAAAATCAGCCACTGCTCTTTTAAAAAATCTACAAAGTATTAATGAGACAAAAAAAGCAACGATTATGATGGTTACGCATGATGCGGTAGCAGCAAGCTTTTGTACACGCGTTTTGTTTTTAAAAGATGGACTCATTTATAGCGAGCTATATAAAGGGGATAAAACGAGACAGGCATTTTTCCAAGAGATCATGCATACGCAAAGTGTGCTAGGTGGTGACGGTTATGAGTCTTAGTAAACTCGTGTTACGCAGCATGAAGAAAAATATGAAGCACTATTATTTATATTTCTTCGCACTTATTTTTAGTGTTACTTTATATTTTTCCTTTGTGACATTGCAAAATAACCCTGAAGTGCTAGCTACTGTACAGCAGAGCGGTACAGCCACAGCAGGCTTTGAAGCAGCAACATATATGTTGTACTTTATTATTTTGTTTTTCGTACTATATGCAAACCATTTATTTATGAAGCGTCGCAGTAAGGAAATAGGTTTGTATCAGCTGATAGGGATGACAAAGGGGCTTATCGTACGCTTATTGGCGGTAGAAAGTATCCTGTTATTTGTAGGCGCGGTCGTTTTAGGTATGCTTGCGGGGTTCTTTAGCTCACGCTTATTTGCAATGATCTTACTGCGCATACTTGAAAAAGAGACATTTGTGGCAATGACATTTAGTACAGAGGCATTACAGCAGTCTATCGTAGTATTTGCCATTCTACTAGTAATTGTACTTGTGCAAATGGCTTGGATGATTTATCGCGTATCATTACTATCGTTATTCAGTGCTGCAAAGCAAGCCGATGAGCGTGTAAAACGATTTAGTCCACTACAAATGGTCATCGGTTTTTTAGGTCTTGTGTTAATTGTATATGGCTACTATGCATCAACAAAGTTATTCGATATTGACAATTCAGGCAATTTATTTTTAAATATGATCATTATTTTAGCAACTACCATTGGCGGAACATTTCTCGTTTTCCGTTTCTCTGTAGCATTTATTATGAATTCAATTCGTCTAAAGAAAAATGGGCATTTATCTGTACATGATGTACTCGCATTAACACCAATTATGCATCGTATGAAAAGTAATGCAAAATCATTGACGCTCATTACTGTTTTAACGGGTGTATCACTAGGGATTGCCACATTAGCATATATTTCGTATTATTCATCAGAAGCACATGCACATAGTTCAGTACCAGGCGATTATATATTGCTTGAAGATAATGATCAGGATTTTTTAAAAAAGCTAGAGGAAAATAATATTGCTTATAATAAAATAGACTACCGATTACAGGGTGTAACAGCGGCAGTTGGACAATTAATACCAGAAGAAGATCAACAAGAAGGTAATCCTTTTTATAATATGGAAGGGACTATTTATACAATTCCACTTTCTGATTATCAACAAAGAGTTCCTGAGGCATCAGTATCTGGTAATGAAGCCATCTTAACAAACTATGGTGGGTATATGGAGGCGATGTTCAAGTTAGAGAAAGACCGTGATATTGTAGTATCTGCGGGAGAGCTTGAGGAAACATTCCATGTTGTAGATATTCAAAAGGAAAGTATTATTAGTGGAATTGTGACTGGTGGGCCAGGAGGACCTATTTTTGTAGTAGCAGATGAAGTATTTGAAAAGCTTGCTACAAAATCTGATCTTTTCCAATGGCATAAACAAACTACCATTATGTTAAAGTCGAAAAGCGATTTAGACTTAGCTGAGAAATTGTATAAACAAACAATAGGTTCGGGTGTTATATCTGTTAGAGATAGCGAAGGCAGAACAATGAAATTTACGCAAACATCTTATGAAGGTGAGCGTCAAGAAAATATTGAAACATTAGGCATAACAATTTTTACAACGGCATTTTTAGCTTTAGCATTTTTAATGACAACAGGTAGTATTTTATACTTTAAACAAATGTCTGAGGCTGAAGAGGAGCGATCTTCATACACAATTCTAAGGAAAATTGGTTTTGCAGAAAAAGATATTATGAGAGGAATCTATATGAAACAAGCCTTTAATTTTGGCGTTCCATTAATAATAGGGCTACTCCATAGTTACTTTGCTGTTAAATCGGGATGGTTCTTCTTTGGAACTGAGTTAACAACCCCATTATGGATTGCTATGGGCTGCTATATAGCGTTATATGCTATCTTCGCTGTACTTTCTATTGGTTATTATAAAAAAGTCATTCGCGAATCATTGTAATAGGAAGAAATCTAAAAGCAGTATGATTATTTAAGATCATACTGTTTTTTTGCGTCGTTTAAATTTGGAAAATTATTATAGGGGTATAAAAACATCTTGACTTTCAATTAGTAGACGATTAAAGTTTAATCTGTTAGTAATCTAGTGTGTGAAAGTGGAGTGTTAAAATGAACGCAGTAATAGTGGCAGTAGCTGTCATGTTAATATTAAGTTTGCTCCGTATCAATGTTGTTCTTTCTCTTGTATTGGGGGCCTTTGTAGGAGGCTTAGCGAGTGGCATGGGAATAGAAGCAACTGTTCAATCATTTACAGAGGGATTAGGAGCAGGTGCAACAATTGCTTTAAGTTATGGATTGCTTGGTGGTTTTGCTATTGCCATTTCAAAAACGGGGATTCCTGAATTAATGATTGCAGGGATTTTAAAGATATTAAATAAAAACGGTTCAAGTAATCGAAAAGGTTTAGTAAAGGTCTTAATCTTTTTACTCATCTTTATGATGTCAATTTTCTCACAAAATTTAATTCCAATTCATATAGCCTTTATTCCATTACTGATTCCTCCAATCTTAAAGGTTTTAAATATACTAGAGGTTGACCGACGAATTATTGCAACATTAATCGCTGTTGGTTTAATAGGAACATATAGTTTCGTCCCAGCTGGCTTCGGAGCTATTTTCCAAGATATCGTTTCTACACAAGTATCTGAAGCTGGTATGGAGGTATCTTCACGTGATGTACCGGTAGCGATGGCTATACCTGTTCTAGGGATGCTAATTGGATTAGGTATAGCATTTTTTGTTTATCGAAAACCTCGACAATATCAAAATAATGATGTTGAAACAGAGTCTTTAAATGTTAATGTTAGTAAGTATGTTATTTTTTCAACGGCTGCGGCTTTAATAGTGTCATTATGTGCGCAAATTTATACCGATTCGATGATTGTTGGTGCTTTTGCAGGGATTATGATTATGTATTTTACAGGTGCACTTAAATGGAAAGAAGCAGATGAGATCCTTTCTGAGGGAATGAAAATGATGGCCTTTATTGGTTTTGTTATGATCGCTGCAAATGGGTTTGCATCTGTTATTAACGCCACAGGTCAAGTAGATAGCTTAATTACTAACGCATTAGCAGTTCTTCAAGGGAATAAGAGTCTTGCTGTATTCATTATGTTGGTTATTGGTTTAATCGTAACGATGGGGATCGGTTCATCGTTCGCAACAGTACCTATTATTGCGACCTTATTCGTACCCCTTGCACAAGGATTAGGATTGAGTCCTTTAGCGATTATTTGTCTAATAGGTACAGCGGGTGCTTTAGGCGATGCCGGCTCTCCTGCTTCAGACTCTACGCTTGGACCAACTGCAGGTTTAAATGTAGATGGACAGCATAATCACATTTGGGATACGTGTGTGCCAACGTTCTTATTTATTAACATCCCACTTATTATATTTGGTTGGATTGCATGTGTGTTCTTCTTATAAAATGAAACTTTAATCAGTGGGGGGCTGCATCCTCCACTGATTAATAGTCTTCACAAATCGGGATTTTACGGGCAGTTGATCTATCTTCTTTGCTTTCGTTGAATATTGAGGTGAGAGTCTTGTATCTGACGCTTCGCTTTCAGTACAGATAAATCACTGCCTGTTAATGCGGGATAAAGATATAGAAAGAGCGGTTTCTAAATAGTAGAGACTGCTTTTTTTATTGTTAAAGAAACGATAGATTATAAATTATGTCATAACTAAGGGCGTAATTTTCATTTAGGATAAAGCACTACATCCTCGAAGTGAGTTCACCAACGATTTAGTGAACGCGTTCTTGGATCGATTAATTGTTTGAAATGTTCGAAAACGTTGATATAACAGCCTTAAGTGTTGCAATGTGCTTAGAAATTTTATATACTAATAAACGGCTTAGAAAAGCGAGAAATATTAAGTAGTATGAATACCTGCAACATTTAAAAGAATTTAGCGAAAAGACTTGCTTATTCTTTTTTTATTGTATATAATGTTGAATGTTGGTCTTTGACTGCGATGAAACGAGAGGTTGCCGACACACCCGGCCGCTTTGCCATGGCGGTGCGTTGGAGAATTTTCGTGGAGAATGTCTAGAAAATAGGCGAGAAGGAGGGAAAATAATGGCAAAACAAAAGATTCGTATTCGTTTAAAAGCGTATGATCACCGTATTTTAGATCAGTCTGCTGAGAAAATTGTGGAAACTGCAAAACGTTCAGGTGCAAGTGTATCAGGTCCGATTCCACTTCCAACTGAGAAGTCTGTGTACACAATTCTTCGTGCCGTTCACAAGTACAAAGATTCTCGTGAACAGTTCGAAATGCGTACGCATAAACGTCTGATCGATATCGTTAACCCAACACCACAAACTGTTGATGCGTTAATGAAACTTGATTTACCATCTGGCGTTGATATTGAAATCAAACTTTAATGGTAAAAATATAACTTTTTAAAACTTACAGGAGGTGTGACAAATGGCTAAAGGAATCTTAGGTAGAAAAATCGGTATGACACAAGTTTTCGCTGAAAACGGCGATTTAATCCCGGTAACAGTTATTGAAGCTACTCCAAACGTAGTTCTTCAAAAGAAAACTGTTGATACAGACGGCTACGAAGCGATCCAAGTTGGTTTCGAAGACAAGCGCGTTAAGCTTTCTAACAAACCAGAACAAGGTCACGTAGCAAAAGCGAACACTGCTCCTAAGCGCTTCATTCGTGAATTCCGCAACGTGAACGTGGGAGAATACGAAGTTGGTCAAGAAGTCAAAGTAGAAATTTTCGCAGAAGGCGATGTAATTGATGTAACAGGTGTTACTAAGGGTAAAGGTTTCCAAGGTGTAATTAAACGCCATGGTCAATCTCGTGGTCCTATGGCCCACGGTTCTCGTTACCACCGTCGTCCTGGTTCAATGGGTCCAGTTGCTCCGAACCGCGTATTCAAACAAAAGAAATTACCTGGTCAAATGGGTGGCACTGTAGTTACAATCCAAAACTTAGAAATCGTGAAAGTTGATGCGGAACGTAACTTACTACTTGTTAAAGGTAATGTTCCTGGTTCTAAAAAAGCTCTAGTTACAGTTAAAACTGCAATTAAAGCTAACTAATCACTTCAAGAAAGGAGGAAACAGGAATGACAAAAGTATCTGTACTTAGTCAAACAGGTGCTTCAGTTGGTGAAATCGAGTTAAACGAAGCGATCTTCGGAATCGAGCCAAATGAAGCAGTATTATTCGACGCTGTAGTTGCACAACGCGCTTCTCTTCGTCAAGGTAATCATAAGGTTAAAAACCGTTCTGAAGTTGCTGGTGGTGGTCGTAAACCATGGCGTCAAAAAGGAACTGGTCGTGCTCGTCAAGGTTCTATCCGTTCTCCACAATGGCGCGGCGGTGGTATCGTATTCGGTCCAACTCCACGTAGCTACTCTTACAAATTACCTAAAAAAGTTCGTCGTTTAGCTCTTAAATCTGCTTTATCAGCTAAAGTAGTAGAACAAAACTTCTTAGTTCTTGATGCTCTTACACTAGCAGCACCAAAAACAAAAGAATTCACAAAAATCCTTAAAGATCTTTCTTTAGAGAAAAAATCTTTATTCGTTACTGCTGACCTAGATGAAAACGTAGCATTATCTGCTCGTAACATCCCTGGTGTAACAGTTTTAACTGCAAATGGAATCAACGTTCTTGATCTATTAGGTCATGAAAAAGTTGTATTCACAAAATCTGCAGTAGAAAAAGTTGAGGAGGTGCTTGGATAATGGAAGCACGTGATATTTTAAAACGTCCGGTCATTACTGAGCGTTCTTCAGAACTTATGGCAGAGAAAAAGTATACTTTCGAAGTAGACACTCGCGCTAACAAAACTCAAGTAAAAGACGCTGTAGAAGAAATCTTTGGTGTAGAAGTTGAGAAAGTAAACGTTCTTAACTACAAAGGTAAATTCAAACGCGTTGGCCGTTACGGTGGTTACACTAACAAACGTCGTAAAGCGATTGTTAAATTAACTGCGGACAGCAAAGAAATTGAATTATTCGAAATGTAATCCTTAATGGATTTATGATTTGAACACTTAAGAAGGAGGGAAACACAATGGCGATTAAAAAGTATAAACCTACCTCTAATGGTCGTCGTAATATGACGTCTTTAGACTTTGCGGAAATCACAACTAACAAGCCTGAGAAATCATTGCTTGAACCAACTAAACGCAAAGCTGGTCGTAACAACCAAGGTAAAATCACTGTTCGTCATCATGGTGGTGGTCATAAGAAGCAATACCGTGTTATCGATTTCAAACGTGTTAAAGATGGCATTCCGGCAAAAGTTGCTACTATTGAATATGATCCAAACCGTTCTGCGAATATCGCATTAATTAATTACGCTGATGGAGCAAAAGCTTACATCTTAGCACCAAAAGGTCTAGAGGTTGGTCAAACAATCGTATCTGGCCCAGATGCTGATATTAAAGCAGGTAACGCATTACCATTAGCAAACATTCCAATGGGTACTACAATCCATAACATCGAGTTAAAACCTGGTAAAGGTGGACAATTAGTACGTTCTGCTGGTACTTCTGCGCAAGTACTTGGTCGTGAAGATAAGTACGTAATCGTTCGTCTTCAATCTGGTGAAGTACGTTTAATCTTAGCTACTTGCCGTGCTACAATCGGTCAAGTTGGTAACGAACAACACGAACTTGTAAACATCGGTAAAGCAGGTCGTAGCCGTTGGTTAGGTAAACGCCCAACAGTTCGTGGTTCTGTAATGAACCCTAACGATCACCCACACGGTGGTGGTGAAGGACGTTCTCCAATCGGACGTAAATCACCAATGACTCCTTGGGGTAAACCAGCACTTGGTTACAAAACTCGCAAGAAGAAAAACAAATCGGATAAATTCATCATCCGTAGTCGTAAAAAATAAAGTGGTTAAACTACGGTTCTATGTGAGAGCCGTGGTGGAATCACGGAGGGAGGTTCCTTCATGGGCCGCAGCTTGAAAAAAGGACCTTTTGTCGATGACCACTTAATGAAAAAAGTGGAAGCGCAAGAGGGTTCTGAGAAAAAACAAGTTATTAAAACTTGGTCACGCCGTTCTACAATCTTCCCGACTTTCATCGGTTTAACGATTGCTGTATATGATGGACGTAAACATGTTCCTGTATACGTAACAGAAGATATGGTAGGCCACAAACTTGGTGAGTTCGCACCGACACGTACTTACAAAGGTCACGGTGCAGACGACAAGAAAACAAGACGCTAATTTTGAGAGGAGGTAAATCCTAATGACACAAGCTAAAGCTATCGCTCGCACAGTACGCATTGCCCCTCGTAAAGTACGTCTAGTTGTCGACTTAATCCGAGGCAAGCAAGTTGGTGAGGCAGTTGCAATTTTACGTCATACTCCAAAAGCGGCGTCTCCAGTCGTTGAAAAAGTATTAAAATCTGCAGTTGCTAACGCTGAGCACAACTACGATCTTGACATCAACTCTTTAGTAGTTTCTGAAGTATTCGTTGATGAAGGTCCAACATTAAAACGTTTCCGTCCACGTGCACAAGGACGTGCAAGCGCAATTAACAAACGCACAAGCCACATTACTCTAGTGGTATCTGAGAAGAAGGAGGGTTAATCCGTGGGTCAAAAAGTACATCCAATAGGACTGCGCGTTGGTATTATTCGTGACTGGGAGTCAAAATGGTACGCTGAAAAAGACTATGCAACTCTACTTCACGAAGACATCAAAGTGCGTAAATATATTGAAACGGCTCTTAAAGACGCTTCTGTTTCTAAAGTAGAAATCGAACGTGCTGCAAACCGTGTAAACATTACAATTCACACTGCGAAACCAGGTATGGTAATCGGTAAAGGTGGTACTGAAGTTGAAAATCTTCGTAAATACCTTAGCGAGTTAACTGGTAAACGTGTACACATTAACATTATCGAAATCAAACGTGCTGATCTTGACGCTCGTCTAGTAGCTGAAAATATCGCTCGTCAATTAGAAAACCGTGTATCATTCCGTCGTGCGCAAAAGCAAGCGATCCAACGCACAATCCGTGCTGGTGCAAAAGGAATTAAAACACAAGTATCTGGTCGTTTAGGTGGCGCTGATATCGCGCGTGCTGAACACTATAGTGAAGGAACTGTTCCACTTCATACTCTACGTGCTGACATCGACTATGCACACGCAGAAGCTGACACTACTTACGGTAAATTAGGCGTTAAAGTATGGATCTACCGTGGTGAAGTTCTTCCTACGAAGAAATCTGTGGAAGGAGGCAAATAATATGTTATTGCCTAAACGCGTAAAATACCGTCGTGAACACCGCGGAAACATGCGTGGCGAAGCGAAAGGCGGCAAAGAAGTATCTTTCGGCGAATGGGGCTTACAAGCTCAAACAGCTAGCTGGATTACTAACCGTCAAATCGAATCTGCCCGTATCGCGATGACTCGTTACATGAAACGTGGCGGTAAAGTTTGGATTAAAATCTTCCCGCACAAGCCTTACACTAAAAAACCTCTAGAAGTCCGCATGGGTTCTGGTAAAGGTTCTCCTGAAGGCTGGGTAGCAGTAGTAAAACCAGGAAAAGTAATGTTCGAAATTGCTGGTGTATCTGAAGAGGTAGCACGTGAAGCACTTCGTTTAGCATCACATAAGCTTCCTGTTAAATGTAAGATCGTAAAACGTCAAGAAACTGGTGGTGAATCTAATGAAAGCTAATGAAATCCGTGACCTTGCCACTTCTGAAATCGAATTAAAAGTGAAATCACTGAAAGAAGAGCTTTTCAACCTTCGCTTCCAATTGGCGACTGGTCAATTAGAAAACACAGCTCGTATTCGTGAAGTGCGTAAAGCAATCGCGCGTATGAAAACTGTTATTCGTGAAAGAGAAATCAGTGCAAATAACTGATAAAGGAGGTTTTCAAGTATGACTGAGCGTAATCAACGCAAAGTTTACACGGGCCGCGTTGTTTCAGATAAAATGGACAAAACAATTTCTGTTTTAGTTGAAACTCACAAAAAGCACAAGCTTTATGGTAAACGTGTAAAATACTCTAAAAAGTTTAAAGCTCATGATGAGTTAAACACAGCGAAAATCGGTGATATCGTACGTATCATGGAAACTCGCCCGCTATCAGCTACTAAACGATTCCGTCTAGTTGAAGTTGTAGAAAAAGCGGTTATTATTTAATAACTATTTCGGAACAACCAATTTCCGAAGGGAGGTAACCTAAGTGATCCAACAAGAAAGTCGTATGAAAGTTGCTGACAACTCAGGTGCACGTGAAGTTCTTACAATTAAAGTGCTTGGTGGCTCTGGCCGTAAAACTGCTAACATCGGTGATATCGTTGTTTGTACAGTTAAGAAAGCAACACCAGGTGGCGTTGTCAAGAAGGGTGACGTTGTTAAAGCTGTTATCGTTCGTACTAAATCAGGCGTACGTCGTAAAGATGGTACGTACATCAAATTTGATGAAAATGCTTGTGTAATTATTCGTGATGATAAATCACCACGCGGAACTCGTATTTTCGGACCTGTTGCACGTGAATTACGTGACAGCAACTTCATGAAAATCGTTTCTCTAGCTCCAGAAGTTCTTTAATTTCATGATAGTGCCAATCAAGGAGGTGCGACAGCATGCATGTAAAAAAAGGTGACAAGGTTAAGGTAATCACTGGTAAGGATAAAGGCAAAGAAGGCGTAATCCTTGCTGCTTACCCTAAACAAGATCGCGTTCTTGTTGAAGGTGTGAACATCGTGAAAAAACACGTAAAACCTAACCAATTGAATCCACAAGGTGGAATTGTTAGCCAAGAAGCTGCAATTCACGTTTCGAACGTAATGCTAATCGATCCTAAATCTGGCGAGCCGACTCGTGTAGGTTATAAAATCGAAAACGGTAAAAAAGTTCGTGTTGCAAAAAAATCAGGTGCAGTAATCGACTAACTAGTATAAAAAGAAGGGAGGTACAAACATGAGCCGCCTAAAAGAAAAATATTTAAATGAAGTTTCAACTGCTCTTATGAGCAAGTTTGGATATGAATCAGTTATGCAATTACCGAAAGTTGACAAAATCGTTATCAACATGGGTGTTGGTGATGCAGTTCAAAACTCAAAAGCATTAGATTCAGCTGTAGAAGAATTAACAATTATCACTGGTCAAAAACCAGTTGTAACTAAAGCGAAAAAATCGATCGCAGGTTTCCGTCTACGTGAAGGTATGCCTATCGGTGCTAAAGTTACATTACGCGGTGAGCGTATGTATGAATTCTTGGACAAATTAATCTCAATTTCACTACCTCGTGTACGTGACTTCCGCGGTGTTTCTAAAAAAGCATTCGATGGTCGCGGTAACTACACTTTAGGTGTTAAAGAGCAATTAATTTTCCCAGAAATCGATTACGATAAAGTTTCAAAAGTACGCGGTATGGACATCGTGATCGTAACGACAGCGAACTCTGACGAAGAAGCTCGCGAGTTATTGACACAATTCGGTATGCCGTTCCAAAAGTAATTTAAACAAGGAGGGCGAAAACGTGGCTAAAAAATCTATGATCGTTAAACAACAACGTAAGCAAAAGTTTAAAGTGCAAGAATATACACGTTGTGAACGCTGTGGTCGTCCACACTCTGTATATCGCAAATTCAAACTTTGCCGTATTTGTTTCCGAGAACTTGCATATAAGGGACAAATTCCTGGCGTGAAAAAAGCCAGCTGGTAATCCCCTAATTTGGGAAGGAGGTAAATGTAATGACAATGACTGATCCGATTGCAGATATGCTTACTCGCATTCGTAATGCGAACATGGTTCGTCACGAGAAGTTAGAAGTACCAGCTTCCAACGTGAAAAAAGAAATCGCTGAAATTTTAAAGCGCGAAGGTTTCGTACGTGACGTAGAATACGTAGAAGATAACAAGCAAGGTATTATCCGTATCTTCTTAAAATACGGTAAAGATAACGAGCGTGTTATCACTGGTTTAAAACGTATTTCTAAACCTGGTCTACGAGTATATGCTAAAACAAATGAAGTGCCTAAAGTACTGAACGGTCTTGGTATCGCTTTAGTGTCAACTTCACAAGGTCTATTAACTGATAAAGAAGCTCGCGCTAAACAAGTTGGCGGCGAAGTTCTAGCATACGTTTGGTAATTAGCAATAAATGAATGGAGGTGCAACTAAATGTCTCGTGTAGGTAAAAAAATTATCGAGGTACCAGCTAACGTAACTGTTACTGTTGCAGCTGAAAACACTGTTACTGTTAAAGGTCCTAAAGGCGAACTTGTTCGTTCTTTCCACCAAGATATGAAAATTGAGCAAGAAGGTAACGTGATTACTGTATCTCGTCCTTCTGACTCAAAAGAACACCGCACAAACCACGGTACAACTCGTGCGCTTTTAGCGAACATGGTTACTGGTGTTTCTGTAGGTTTCGAAAAATCATTAGAACTAATCGGTGTCGGTTACCGTGCGCAATTACAAGGTAAAAAACTTGTTCTTAACGTAGGTTACTCTCACCCAGTTGAGTTCACACCTGAAGATGGTCTAGAAGTAGAAGTACCTTCTAACACTAAGATCATCGTTAAAGGTATTAGCAAAGAACGCGTTGGCGCTCTTGCATCTAACATCCGTGACGTTCGTCCACCAGAGCCGTACAAAGGTAAAGGTATCCGTTACGAAGGCGAATACGTTCGTCGTAAAGAAGGTAAAACAGGTAAATAATGCTGTCTAAGCATTAGAAAGGAGTGACCCTTGTGATTACGAAACAAGATAAAAATCAGGTTCGTAAAAAACGTCATGCACGTGTACGTTCTAAAATTTCGGGTACTGCTGAGCGTCCACGCTTAAACGTATTCCGTTCTAACAAGAACATTTACGCGCAACTTATCGATGACGTAGCAGGCGTAACACTTGTTAGCGCATCTTCTCAAGAAAATGGTTTTGAAGGTGCTGGTAGCAATGTTGATGCTGCAACTAAAGTCGGTGAAACAATCGCAAAACGCGCTACGGAAAAAAATATTACTGCTGTAGTATTTGACCGTGGTGGTTACTTATATCATGGACGTGTAAAAGCTTTAGCTGAAGCTGCACGTGAGAACGGTTTAGAATTTTAATAAGAAGGAGGGACACATTTCATGAGTCGAATTGACGCAAACAAACTTGGAGAACTTGAAGAACGCGTAGTTACTATTAACCGTGTTGCTAAAGTTGTTAAAGGTGGACGTCGCTTCCGCTTCACAGCATTAGTTGTTGTTGGCGATAAAAACGGACATGTAGGTTTCGGTACTGGTAAAGCTCAAGAAGTGCCAGACGCTATCCGCAAAGCTGTTGAAGATGCGAAGAAAAACTTAATCGAAGTGCCACGCGTAGGTGGAACAACTCCACACTTAGTGCAAGGTCGCTTTGGTGCAGGAGAAATCCTAATTAAACCTGCTGCTCCTGGTACAGGGGTTATCGCTGGTGGTCCAGTACGTGCCGTACTAGAACTTGCTGGTATTACTGATATTCTTTCAAAATCACTTGGATCTAACACACCAATTAACATGGTGCGTGCAACTATTCAAGGTTTAACTGAATTAAAACGCGTAGAGGACGTAGCGAAATTACGTGGTAAATCAGTGGAAGAAATATTAGGATAAGGGGGGAAAGATAATGGCTAACAAATTACAAATCACCCTTACAAAATCAGTGATTGGTTCTAAACCAGCACAACGTAAAACTATTGAAGCATTAGGTTTACGTAAATTAAACCAAACTGTTGAGAAAGCTGATAATGCAGCAACTCGCGGTATGATAGATGTAGTAGCTCACTTAGTTACTGTAAAAGAAAACTAATTTTTAATTAACGAACAAGGAGGTGCCATCCAATATGAAACTTCATGAGTTAAAACCAGCAGAAGGTTCCCGTAAAGTACGTAACCGCGTAGGTCGCGGTATCGGTTCTGGTAACGGTAAAACTGCAGGTAGAGGTCATAAAGGTCAAAACTCTCGTTCTGGCGGCGGTGTACGCCCAGGATTCGAAGGTGGTCAAAACCCTTTATTCCGTCGTTTACCGAAACGCGGCTTTACTAACATTAACCGTAAAGAGTACGCGATCGTTAATCTTGATACATTAAACCGTTTTGAAGATGGTGCAGAGGTAACAACTGCATTATTACTTGAAACAGGTTTAGTGAGCAATGAAAAAGCTGGAATTAAAGTTCTTGGAAACGGAACTCTTAATAAAAAGCTTACAGTAAAAGCTCATAAATTCTCAGCTTCGGCTAAAGAAGCAATTGAAAATGCCGGCGGAACTACTGAGGTGATTTAATGTTTCAGACAATCTCTAACTTTATGCGTGTTCGAGATATACGAAATAAAATCATTTTCACTCTTCTAATGTTAATCGTTTTCCGTATTGGTACGTTTGTACCAGTACCGAACGTTGACGCTAATGTATTAAAGGCAACTGATGAGTTCAATCTCGTTGGTTTCCTAAATACTTTTGGCGGTGGTGCTTTAAAGAACTTCTCTATCTTTGCGATGGGGATTATGCCTTACATCACTGCTTCAATCATTGTTCAGTTATTGCAAATGGACGTAGTACCGAAATTTGCTGAGTGGGCAAAGCAAGGTGAAGTCGGAAGACGTAAACTTGCTCAATTTACTCGTTACTTTACAATTGTTCTTGCTTTTATCCAATCATTCGCGATGTCATTTGGTTTTAATAAAATGTATGGTGGATCATTGATTAAAGAAGAAGGAGTTTTAACTTACGTTACGATTTCTATTGTATTGACAGCGGGTACAGCATTCCTAGTATGGCTTGCTGAACAAATTACTGCGCATGGTGTTGGGAATGGTATTTCTGTTATAATTTTCGCAGGTATCGTTGCGGCATTACCAACAAGTATCAACCAAATCTATGCACAGCAAATCGAGGGCGCTGGTGATAAATTATTTATCAATCTAGTGATTCTTGGATTACTTGTTTTAGTTATGCTTGCAGTTGTTGTTGGGGTTATCTACGTGCAACAAGCACTACGTAAAATTCCAATTCAATATGCAAAACGAGTTACTGGACGTAACCAACAAACTGGTGGTCAACAAACGCATTTACCGTTAAAAGTGAATGCTGCAGGGGTTATTCCGGTAATCTTTGCATCAGCGTTTCTAATGACACCACGTACGTTAGTTCCGTTCTTTGGTGAAAGTGCCGTAACAACATTCATTGAAAACACGTTTGATTATACAAAACCTGTTGGAATGATTCTTTACGTTGCATTGATCGTCGCGTTCACATATTTCTATGCATTCGTACAAGTGAATCCGGAAAATGTGGCAGATAACTTGAAAAAACAAGGTGCTTACATTCCAGGTATTCGTCCTGGTGAAAGCACACAAACGTATTTAACAAGCGTGTTATATCGTCTGACATTTGTCGGTGCGATTTTCTTAACTGTTATTTCTGTAATGCCGATTATATTCACAAATTTTATGAATCTACCTGCCACAGTGCAGATCGGTGGTACTAGTATAATTATCGTGGTCGGCGTAGCGCTAGAAACGATGAAACAGCTAGAATCTCAACTTGTTAAACGTCACTACAAAGGCTTTATGAAATAATGTTGGTTTTTAGGGAACGTTCTATCGTTTCCTGAAATCAGCAAACCTTTTGTGGGGGGAATATTTCCGTATGAATATCGTTTTAATGGGTCTGCCAGGTGCTGGTAAAGGTACACAGGCAGATAAAATCGTTGAGAAGTACGCGATTCCTCATATTTCTACAGGCGATATGTTCCGTGCTGCTATGAAAGATGGCACAGAACTAGGCTTACAGGCTAAATCGTTTATTGATCAAGGTGCTCTAGTACCTGATGAAGTAACGATTGGTATTGTTCGTGAGCGACTTGCTAAACCTGATTGTGAAAAAGGATTCTTACTTGATGGTTTCCCACGTACTGTTCCTCAAGCTGAAGCTTTAGACAGCATTCTTGCTGATCTTGGCAAAGTTATTGAGCATACGTTAAACATCCAGGTTGAAAAGGATGAGCTAATTGCTCGTTTATCAGGTCGTCGTATTTGTAAAACTTGTGGTACATCTTATCATTTAATTTTCAATCCTCCAGCAGAGGAAGGGAAATGTGATAAAGATGGTGGCGAGCTTTATACACGTGCGGATGATAATCCTGAAACGGTTGCGAACCGTCTGGAAGTAAATATGAAACAAGCACAACCTTTACTTGACTACTATGAAGTAAAAAATGTGTTAACAAATATAGATGGACAGCAAAATATTAATATAGTGTTTGCTGATCTTGATGCTCTATTACAGGGCAGCCGCAGCTGATACCCGGCTCCGGGCGCAGAATACTGTTTCCGCGGGAGGCATGCGGGAGCAACAACGAAACATAATTTTTTTGAGAGTTGCAAAAGCATATTGTGCCCGGTATATATTTCTTTTAAAAAGTGCAACATTACTTTTGAAAGAGTATAATGGGTTTCGTGGAAGCATCTGTGTAACGGGTATGAATATCTCATCAAAGACATTCCGGTATTCGTGTAAACATGGGAGATTCAGTTCCCTTACTGGTTCTGTATATTCCGTGGATTGTGTGAAGCGAAACCAGACGAGCGTCTTTCAAACATCTCTCATACAATCCAAACATATGTTGAAACGAGGTTGCTTCTATGGTTGCAGCAGATATCCGTTTGATGTAACGATGAGAACTTTAATTTGCATATAGAGAGGAGACAGAGTAGATGGCGAAAGATGATGTAATTGAAGTCGAAGGGACAGTTGTTGAGACTTTGCCAAACGCGATGTTTAAGGTAGAATTAGAAAATGGACATGTGATTCTAGCACACGTTTCTGGTAAGATTCGTATGCACTTTATCCGTATTCTACCTGGAGATAAGGTTACTATCGAGTTATCTCCTTATGATTTAACTCGCGGTCGTATCACATACCGTTTTAAATAATCTTTTGCGCTCCGGACTACTAAGGAGGTTAGGTTAGATGAAAGTGAGACCATCTGTGAAACCGATCTGCGAAAAATGTAAAGTAATTCGCCGACGCGGTAAAGTAATGGTAATCTGTGAAAATCCTAAACACAAACAAAAACAAGGTTAATTCTAAAGGAGGTGCACAACGTACATGGCACGTATTGCTGGTGTTGACATTCCTCGCGACAAACGCGTGGTAATTTCATTAACGTACATTTTCGGTATTGGTAAAACTACAGCTCAGAAAGTACTAGCTGATGCAGGTATCTCAGAAGATACACGCGTACGCGACTTAACTGAAGATGAGTTAAACAAAATCCGTGAACAATTAGATTCATACAAACTTGAAGGTGACTTACGTCGCGAAACTTCATTAAACATTAAACGTCTGATGGAAATCGGTTCATTCCGTGGTATCCGTCACCGTCGTGGTTTACCTGTTCGTGGTCAAAATACGAAGAACAATGCGCGTACGCGTAAAGGTCCTCGTAAAACAGTTGCGAACAAGAAAAAATAATAAGTAAAGGAGGTTCCTTCTTAACATGGCTCGTAAACAACAAACTCGTAAACGTCGTGTGAAAAAGAATATCGAATCAGGTATTGCACATATTCGTTCTACATTTAACAATACAATCGTAACGATTACAGATATGCAAGGTAACGCTGTATCTTGGTCAAGTGCTGGTGCTCTTGGTTTCCGTGGTTCACGTAAATCTACACCATTCGCTGCTCAAATGGCTGCAGAAACTGCTGCTAAATCATCCCTTGAACATGGTCTGAAAACGTTGGAAGTAACTGTTAAAGGTCCTGGTGCAGGTCGTGAAGCTGCAATTCGTGCACTTCAAGCTGCTGGTTTAGAAGTAACTGCTATTAAAGACGTTACTCCAGTTCCTCATAATGGTTGCCGTCCGCCAAAACGTCGTCGCGTGTAATGGGTGCGTCTCATATTGTATGAGAACATCATTTTTTGTACAGACTGTCTTGTGCAGATAATAAACGATACGTCATTGACGATCGAATCTATGATGGAAAGAACCTATACATTCGATGTTTTGAGGGAGGGTAAATGAAATGATCGAAATTGAAAAACCAAAGATTGAAACGGTGGAGATCAGCGAAGATTCCAAATATGGAAAGTTTGTTGTAGAACCGCTTGAACGCGGATATGGAAACACTTTGGGTAATTCTTTACGTCGTATCCTTCTGTCTTCATTACCAGGAGCTGCTGTCACTTCAATTCAAATTGACGGTGTTCTTCACGAATTCTCAACTGTAGAAGGCGTAGTAGAAGATGTAGCTTCAATTATTTTGAACGTGAAAAAACTTGCTCTTAAAATCTACTCTGACGAAGAAAAAGTTATTGAGATTGATGTAAAAGGCGATGGTACAGTTACAGCTGCTGATATTACACATGACAGTGATGTAGAAATTTTAAACCCGGATCTATATATTGCAACAATCGCTAAAAACGGTCATTTACGTATGCGTATGTACGCTCAACGCGGCCGTGGTTACACTCCTGCTGATCAAAACAAACGTGAGGATCTTCCTATCGGCGTGATCCCGATCGACTCTATTTACACTCCAGTATCACGCGTCAATTTCCAAGTGGAAAATACTCGTGTAGGTCAGTCTTCTGACTACGATAAACTTTCTCTTGATGTGTGGACAGATGGTAGCATCGGTCCGAAAGAGGCGATTTCGCTCGGAGCAAAAATTTTAACCGAGCATCTTAACATCTTCGTTGGCATGACAGATGAGGCACAAACTGCTGAAATCATGGTCGAAAAAGAAGAAGATCAAAAAGAAAAAGTTTTAGAGATGACTATCGAAGAACTTGATCTTTCTGTTCGTTCTTATAACTGCTTAAAACGCGCTGGTATTAACACAGTACTAGAACTTGCGAATAAGTCAGAAGACGATATGATGAAAGTTCGTAACCTTGGACGTAAGTCACTAGAAGAAGTAAAAGCGAAGTTAGAAGAGCTTGGTTTAGGATTACGCAAAGAAGACTAAGCGATTTAAACAAAACTTACAAGATCAGATATCTTTTAATAAAGGAGGGAAACATCCATGGGTTACAGAAAACTTGGTCGTACAAGTTCTCAACGTAAAGCGATGTTACGTGACTTAGCTACTGATTTAATCATCAACGAGCGTATCGAAACTACTGAGGCTCGCGCTAAAGAAGTACGTAAAGCTGTTGAAAAAATGATTACTTTAGGTAAACGCGGAGATTTACATGCACGCCGTCAAGCTGCTGCATTCATCCGTCGTGAACTAGTAACAACTACTGATGCAGAAGGTAACGAAACAACTTCATTTGCACTTCAAAAGTTATTTGATGATGTTGCACCACGTTATGCAGAGCGTCAAGGTGGTTACACTCGTATTCTTAAAGTAGGTCCTCGTCGTGGTGACGGTGCACCTGTTGTTGTGATTGAATTAGTTTAATCATAATAGAAGACAAGTGGTGAAGAGGGTGGAATCACCACCCTCTTTCTTTATAAACGATTTATACGACAAATAATTAAGCTGAGCGTTATGATGAGCGGACACTGTTGTGTGGCGTCTCGTTTAGCTCTCCGCACCTCATTCAGAGGAAACAAGGGCTTGAGCACCCATGTTTCTTGAAAATGTAACGACTAGCGCATTTCTATTGAATGAGGTGCGCGCTTTTTTATTTTTTAGAGAAGTATTTGATAGCGCCAATAGTGGTGCTTTTTTTAATATGCGGGCTTTTTATATTTTGTTTCTATAATGAATGTTGTCGGAACGTTTGGGTAACTTTTAAATCTTCACTTTAATAGTTGATGTATTTAAATTTGGGGGTATCATTTTGTATATTAAAAGATATTCTATAAATTATATTTAGTACTATATAGGAAAACAAAAGAAAGTCTTTTTTGCACTTTTCTTTTATCGACATAATGATTGTAGTAGAATTCATACATAAAAAAGTGTAAGTTAGTTAGTAGAGCTGAGCATGTAGAGAGGAGTTCTAGAAATGCCAGAAATTTTATCATTAAATAATGTGACATTTTCATATACACCAGAAGAAAAACGAAGTCGTAATGCTGTTGAAAATGTAAGCTTTTCGGTACAGGAAGGGGAATGGATTGCCATTGTCGGCCATAACGGTTCTGGTAAATCCACGATAGCGAAGCTTATGAATGGCTTGCTATACCCACAACAGGGCGATGTGCGTATACTGCGCGAAGTGTTGAATGAGGAAAACCTATGGGAGAGCCGTTCACAGATGGGCATGGTTTTTCAAAATCCAGACAATCAATTTGTTGGAGCGACAGTGCAGGATGATGTTGCTTTTGCCCTTGAAAATAACGGAGTACCATTCGAAGAGATGGTGGAACGTGTACATGCGGCACTCGAACAAGTAAAAATGGGGAATTTTTTAGATCATGAGCCGCATCACTTATCAGGTGGGCAAAAGCAGCGTGTTGCTATTGCTGGTGCACTTGCATTGAAACCAAAGCTCCTGATTCTAGACGAAGCTACGTCAATGCTAGATCCACAGGGACGTGCTGAGGTATTACAAACAGTACAAGCATTACGTGCTGAAACAGGGCTAACAGTAATATCCATTACACACGATTTAGAAGAAGCGATGCTTGCAGATCGTGTTCTCTTTATGAATGATGGAAAAAAATTTGCTGAAGGTTCACCTGATGAAATTTTTGCGCTGGGGGACAAGCTAGTTGAGTTTGGGCTAGACTTACCATTTGCCATGAAGTTATCAAAGTTATTACAAAAGGAAGGTGTTCCGTTAATGGGACAACATATGACAGAAGAAGAGTTGGTGAATGATTTATGGACATCAAACTTCAACAAGTAAGCTATGCCTATGCACAGGGTACGCCTTTTGAAAAACGTGCATTATTCGATATAGATTTTGAAATTCTTTCACATACGTATCAGGCGATAATTGGGCATACTGGCTCCGGTAAGTCGACAATTCTTCAGCATTTTAATGCACTTCTAAAACCAACTTCAGGGGAAGTACATATTGGAGATCGCATTGTTGTAGCTGGAAAAAAGGCGAAGGATTTAAAGGCTGTACGTCAAAAGGTTGGTATTGTGTTTCAATTCCCGGAGCATCAGTTGTTTGAAGAAACGGTATTAAAGGATATTATGTTTGGTCCTATGAACTTTGGTGTATCGGAGAAAGAGGCCGAAGCGCGAGCAAGAGAACTTGTAGGCTTAGTAAGTTTACCAGAGGACGTACTTGAAAAATCACCTTTTGATTTATCAGGTGGACAAATGCGCAGAGTGGCCATTGCTGGTGTATTAGCGATGGAGCCTGAAGTTATTGTATTAGATGAACCAACTGCAGGGCTTGATCCACGTGGTCAGAAAGAGATTATGGATATGTTTTATAAGCTACATCAGGAACGTGGTTTAACGACGATTCTCGTTACGCATAGTATGGAGGACGCAGCTCGTTACGCGGACAATATCGTCATTATGCATGAAGGGAAAAATGTATTACGTGGTACACCGCAAGACATTTTCAAAGATGTGGAGACATTAAAAAATCTTCGCTTAGAACCACCTCGTATCGTACGCTTTCAACAAAAAATCGAAAAAATGATAAATACACCCTTCTCAAAGATATGCTTAACCGAAGAAGAGCTAGCTACTGAAATTGCTCGAGTGCTAAGAGAGGAGCGTGCAGAATCATGATGGAGAAAATGATATTTGGGCGCTTCTTACCAGGGGATTCTCCAGTTCATAAGCTCGACCCACGATCAAAGCTTATATTTGTGTTTGCGTTCATTATTATTGTTTTTTTAGCAAACAATACAGTGACATATGCCCTACTATTGGCATTTACCTTACTCGTTGTACTAGTGTCACGTATTCGTCTGTATTTTTTAATTAATGGTCTAAAGCCAGTGCTCTTTTTAATGGCTTTTACATTCCTGCTGCATATTTTTATGACGAGGGAAGGCGCTGTAGTTTTCGAATGGAAGTTTATCACGATCTATGAAGAAGGTCTCCGACAAGGGATATTTATTTCGATACGTTTCTTAGTTCTAGTGTTTATGACATCTATCTTAACGCTTACGACATCACCGATTTCTATTACGGATGGCATTGAAGTACTGCTAAATCCGTTAAAAGCGGTGAAAGTGCCTGTGCATGAGTTAGCTCTGATGATGTCTATATCATTGCGCTTTATTCCAACGCTAATGGATGAAACAGATAAAATTATGAAGGCGCAAATGGCACGTGGTTCTGATTTATCTTCTGGACCGATAAAAGATCGTATCAAAGCGGTTGTACCATTATTGGTGCCTCTCTTTGTAAGTGCTTTTAAACGAGCCGAGGATTTAGCAACAGCTATGGAAGTAAGAGGTTACCGTGGAGGAGAAGGCCGTACAAGATATCGCAAGCTAAAATGGGATATGAGTGATACATTTGCACTCGTGCTATTAGGAGCAATGGCCGTTTTACTATTCTTCTATAGAAGTTAAAAGGAGTAAGCTTTATGCGACGATTAAAAGTAATAATTAGTTATGATGGAACGCAATTCTCTGGCTATCAAGTACAGCCTGGGGAGCGGACAGTACAGGCAGAACTTGAGCGTGTTCTAGCCATTATGCATAAAGGGGAAAAGGTAAAGGTAACAGCGAGTGGACGTACAGATGCAAGAGTGCATGCAATAGGCCAAACATTGCATTTTGATTCACCACTTGCGATTCCGGTAGATAAATACATGAAGGCATTGAATGTTCAACTGCCAAGAGATATTCGAGTAATGTCGATTGAAGAAGTAGCTGTTGATTTTCACGCGCGCTACAGTGTAACAGGGAAGCGATATCGATATATATGGTCATGTGAGTCTGTACAGAGTCCATTTCGTAGATATTATACGGTAGAGACAAATGGTGTAAAACCAAATGTTGAGGCAATGCAGGAGGCAGCAAAGGCTATTATCGGTACACATGATTTTTCATGCTTTTGTGCAGCCAATACAAGTGTCAAAGATAAGGTGCGAACGGTGACGTCGTTACAATTTGAATGGCATGGTGAGGAGCTGCATATGGTAATTGAAGGAAATGGTTTCTTGTATAATATGGTACGTATTATCGCAGGCACACTTTGGGAAGTTGGTGTAGGACGACGCGATATTGAAAACGTAGAGCTAGTCGTTAAATCTATGAATCGCGATCAAGCGGGGAAAACTGCACCTCCACAAGGTCTGTATCTTGAGAAGGTTTTCTATTAAAGAATCACCACCAAAAGTTATGATGCCATTTTAGAACGTATGCCATGCATATAAGTTGATTGGAGTGGAGGCTGGACGCCCCCAGGAAGCTCTGCTCTGCGCGAAAGCGAAGCGTCAGCGGCAAATGTTTTATCTGTGCGAAAGCGAAGCGTCAGCAACAAAGCGCCCAGCCGGAACGGAGATCAACCCCACGTTATGATGACGAATCATTAAGAAGAACAACTAGCAAATGTTATAGAATTCTTGAAGCGAAATATCATTGTATTTTTATAAAATAAAGGCTCACAAACGCCTTAATTCTAACAATCGATGAATCTGAACAACTTCTCCAGGTGTTTATTGAAATTGCTTGACTTTAAAAGTCATTCATTATATGATAACAGATGGTATTTTCATTACCACCACAAATAAGCCCCGAAAACTTATAGTGTAGTTTAATGAAAAATAACGGTAATCGAATCGATTAGGAGGATATATACATGCGTACAACATTCATGGCTAAAGGTCACGAAGTAGACCGTAAATGGCTAGTAGTTGATGCAGAAGGCCAAACTCTTGGACGTTTAGCTTCTGAAGTAGCTGCTATCTTACGTGGTAAACATAAACCAACATTCACACCAAACGTTGACACAGGTGATCACGTAATCATCATCAACGCTGACAAAATCCATTTAACTGGTAACAAATTAGAGGGTAAACTTTACCGTCACCATACTCAATTTGCGGGTGGTTTAAAAACTCGTACTGCTGGTGAAATGTTAGATAAATACCCAACACGAATGATCGAATTAGCAATTAAAGGGATGCTTCCTAAAAACTCTTTAGGTCGCAAAATGTTCACTAAACTTAACGTTTACACTGGAACAGAGCATCCACATGCTGCACAAAAACCAGAAGCTTACGAGCTTCGCGGATAATATAAATTAAGAGGAGGATATTACTTTGGCACAAGTTCAATACATCGGCACTGGTCGCCGTAAAAGCTCTGTAGCTCGCGTACGTTTAGTACCAGGTACAGGTAAAATTGTTATCAACAAACGTGAAATCGAAGAATACGTACCATTCGCTGCATTACGCGAAGTAATTAAACAACCATTAGTGGCTACTGAAACAACTGGAAGCTACGATATCCACGTAAACGTTAACGGTGGTGGATACACTGGTCAAGCTGGTGCAGTACGTCACGGTATCGCTCGTGCTCTACTTCAAGTAGACCCAGATTTCCGTGCTGCATTAAAATCTGCTGGATTACTTACTCGTGATTCACGCATGAAAGAACGTAAAAAACCAGGTCTACGCGGCGCTCGTCGTGCACCTCAGTTCTCAAAACGTTAATCATACGATTATCAACGTTTTCAAGCCCTTTCCCGGTTCTGTCGGGAAAGGGTTTTTTGTATGCCTTGAAACCCTTTGCTATGTGAGTGGTTCTGGCAAGCTGGTAGCTATGGACAAGAAAATACCCCAAACGCACAATAAAGTTTGGTCTGGTCAACCGACTTCATGCGAAAGGGGCACCCAAATGTTAATGCGATAAGAAAGTATAAAAAATGGCAGGTAGCTTTAAATTAGGAGTCACAGATACCTACCAAAAAGATAGATACAATTCTTCTTTTATAACAGAAAAAGAGCTGGGACAAAACTGGCCAAACCCTTAAAAAGCGCGAGAAATCAATTTTAGAAACGTTGATTTCTCGCGCTTTTCTGATGAGAATTATTCATAAACCTTTCCCGACAATAAGTTCAATGCTTCGCCGCATAAAACTGGCGATGAAGTTTACGAACTTCCTCCACAAGCTCAGGAACAGGGCCTTCTATTGTAGTATCACGTATGACTTCATGAATAGGCAAACTGCGTACACGTGATGTATAAACGACGTCCATTGCATTTAGCCATTGTGTTAACTGTTTTGAGGAACTTACATAAACAATCCGACCTAAGCCAACCCAGCCGTGAGCGGCCGCGCACATTGGGCAATGTTCGCCAGAGGTGTATACGGTTGCCTTGCTTCGCTCTTCAGTAGTCATGTTTTCAGCAGCCCAACGTGCCAGCGCAAATTCCGGATGCTGAGTATAATCCCCGCCCGAAACATGATTATGGTCTTCCGCAAGTACGTCTCCGTTAGCAGAAACGAGAACTGAACCGAATGGCTCGTCTCCAACCTGCAAAGCAAATTTTGCAAGTTCAATACAGCGTCTTAGATGCTTTAAATCTGTCTCGTTTATCATGTTGAATCCTCCTTGAATATTAGAAGTAACTTACAATATTAAGTAATGAACTTTCATAAACGCTTTCCAATTAACGAGCCATTGCCTAAGCTTTACCTATTATTTTCTGCTCCAACTTTTATTAATATGTTGTCGAATTTCATGAAATCCTAGTTTTCGTGCACGTTGCTACGGTGTCATCCCATCTCTATCACCAATACTTGTATCAGCGTCATGATTGAACATGCCCGCGTTGAAGCAGGATAATCGTTATGCCTCTTTCCGATTCTCGTTTCATCGTTCATTAAAAATATGGTAACATGAAGATATTTAAACAAAAAATATATTAATACTATCAATTACTTAAGTTTTTCATATATAAAAGGAGGTTTTCTTCGATGGACATAAGACAACTGCGATATTTTATTGCAATTGTAGAGGAAAAAAGCATTTCAGCTGCTGCGAAGAGACTGCATCTTTCTCAGCCTCCATTAAGTCAACAATTGAAAGCAATGGAAGAAGAACTAGGCTCAATATTAATAGAGAGAAGCAAAAAACATTTAGAAGTAACGGAGGCAGGAAAAGCTTTATATAAATATGCTTTACAAATGATTCAGTTAATGGACGAGGCAAAGATGGAAGTGAAGGAAGTAGGAAGCGGAGTAAAAGGTAGACTAACGATAGGCATAAATACGTTTTCAGATGTTTCGTTACCTGAAATCCTCCATCAATTTCGAAATCACTACCCTAAGGTGACGTTTAAAATTCAGCAAAATGAGTCTGCTGTACTTTGTCAATTAGTAAGAGATCGTGTAATTGAGTTAGCAATTATTCGATTACCGCTTGAGTTAAATGACTTTTCAGTTGTCCATCTTTATAATGAACCCTTCTATTTCATCACATCTAATAAACAGAAACCGTTCAATCATGAAGTAACGCTTACAGACATTCAAAACTATCCGCTTATACTACCAAGTACACAAGGTTTAGGTGTTCACTATTTGATTTTGGAAGCTTTTTCTCGAATGAATTTAAATCCTTATCTAGTTGGTGAGTGCTCAGATATTTCTCTTTTAATGGATTTAATTTCATCTGATTTTTGCACGTCGATTGTTCCAGAGACATTGCTTAAACGTCATAAAGGGTATGCTATACATGCTTATAAAATTTCAGGTGCAACTGAGTTTTCGTCACCTGTTGGGTTAATATGGATGAAGAATTATCGCTTGTCCAATACCGCCCAACATTTTATCGAATTACTTAAAAATCATTTGCAACTGTATACATAACTGCATAGAGTTGCAAAAACCTTGTCACTTCACACTTAGTGGCGGGGTTTTTGCGTTCTTTAGTATTAGAAAAATAAACATATATCAAGTATTTGCATTTAGCGATAAAAAGGTACCGCTGATTTAGTAATAAACAAGTGATGAGTATTTAATGTGGAAATGGTTGATACTACTTATAGGTTGATTATTTTATGCTGAAAAATGGAGGTTAGTACCTATGAAAAAGCTATTAATAGTATCACTTGCAACAATGGCATTACTTGCTGCATGTCAGAATAAAGCAGATGTTAAAAAAATGGAGGAAGTAAAAACAGAAAATACTGCAGATAAAAGGCAAGTAGAAATAACAAAAGGTCAAGCAAATGCCAATATTCTTAGTAGCACAAACTGGCAGGGCACAAAAGTTTACGATAAAAATAAAAAAGATTTAACAGCTGAAAATTCAAATTTTATTGGTTTAGCCAAATATGACGCTGAGTCAGGACGTTATGAATTTTTTGATCCAAATACAGGTCAAAGCCGCGATGATAAAGGTGTTTTCTTTATTACGAATGATGGAAAACATAGAATATTGATTTCAGAAACGAAAAATTACCAAGCAATTGTTGAAATTACTGAGCTAAAAAATAATATGTTCACGTATAAACGAATGGGGAAAGATGCAAATGGTAACGATGTAGAAGTATTCGTTGAGCATGTCCCTTATAAGGATAAAAAGCTTACATTTACTGAACCAGATAAAACTTTAAATACTTCTACAGGCACTATCGTAAAAGATGTTGATGGAGATAAGATTTTAGCTGATACACTTTGGCAGGGAACCGTTGTATTAGATGTAAACAAAAATGATGTAACACAATATAATACTAATTTTATTAGCCTTGCGAAATATGATGCTAATACGAATAAATATGAATTTTTCAATCCTGAAACAGGTAAAAGTCGTGGTGACTATGGTTACTTTAATGTGATCGATGGAAATAAATTAAGAGCTCATGTTTCAATTGGTGACAAAAAATATGGGGCTGTGCTCGAAATAACTGAGCTAAATAATAAGAAATTCACATATAAAAGAACTGGTAAAGATAAAGATGGTAAGGATATAACAGTATTTGTTGAGCATGAGCCTTATACAGGTAAGTTTAAACCAGAATTTACACTAAAATAAACAGCAATAGTCCTCGTACAGATCAAGATCAAACTCTCAAATTCAATACTTGAGAGTTTTTTTTACTTTCTGGCATAGTTTAATCACTAACTTCGTACACTGAATGTAAAAGGGTGGTGGATATAGGTGAAGCGCTGGCTTGCACTAGGAGTAATTATGCTGATGAGTATAGTGGTCGTGGCATACGAAACGAATGCTTCGGACCGCAACTTCTTTTTACCGGACCCACTTGGTGGCCTGAAAATAGTTATTGATGCGGGGCACGGAGGTCAGGATGGAGGGGCTTCAAAGGGCGAAGTAATTGAAAAGGAGATTACACTTGCAATTGCTCAGCATGTGGAGAAGCAATTAAAGAAAAAAGGCGCAACAGTCGTAATGACACGAACAAAAGATGGAGATGTTATCGACGAGCACGCGTCATCAGAAAAGTATGGAACATTGAGAGAACGAAAGAAGCAGGATATCTTTCTAAGAAAAGACATAGTAGAAAAGGAAAAACCGGATGTTTTTATTACAATTCATGCAAATGCCATTCCTGAAACAAAATGGCGTGGAGCACAGGTGTTTTATCATAAAGAGGGACATGCTGAAAGTGAATTATTAGCCAAGAACATTCAAGAATCTATTCGTACTAATTTGAAAAATACCGATCGAGAAGCGTTGTCTATAAAGCAAATATATTTACTGAAAAAAGCTGAGGTACCTGCTGCTCTAGTAGAAACTGGGTTTATAAGTAATGATGAGGAACGTGCACTATTAACTGATAAAAAATACCAAGAGAAAATGGGAGATGCAATTGTTGAAGGTATTGAAGCGTATTTATTAGCTAAAATTGAATAGAGCAACAACACAACGTAAATCAAATCATTTATGATATACTAACATTGAGATAATATAAGGGGAGTGTTCGTCGTGATAACTGAACAACAAGTACATGAAATATTAGGACAACTACAAGATCCATTTTTACATAAATCACTTGCAGAAACAGACGGTATAACAAATGTAGCAATAAAAGAAGAGAAAAATCATGTCAGTGTAAAAATTGCGATTGCAAAAACAAATACACCTGAACAATTACAGTTCCAAATGACAATTGTTGAAATTTTGAAAGAAGCGGGTGCTGATACAGTTGGTATTCGTTTCGAAGAGATGTCTGCAGAAAAACTTCAAAGCTTCCGTGGAGTTGCAACTGAGGCTGAGGCACAAGATATTTTATCTCCGCTTAGCACGGTACAAGTTATTTCAATTGCCTCTGGTAAAGGCGGTGTAGG
Source organism: Lysinibacillus sp. TE18511 (assembly GCF_054062295.1). Classification (NCBI taxonomy): domain Bacteria; kingdom Bacillati; phylum Bacillota; class Bacilli; order Caryophanales; family Bacillaceae; genus Lysinibacillus; species Lysinibacillus sp. TE18511. Next base: position 3,237 of record NZ_JBSSFD010000011.1, on the reverse strand, counting down.
GAAATCTACGGTATCAGTTAACTTAGCTGTTGCATTAGCTCGTCTAGGTAAGAAGGTTGGCTTGATTGATGCTGATATTTATGGATTCAGTGTGCCTGATATGATGGGTGTTACAGATATGCCAAAAGTGGTAAACAATCGAATTTTCCCTGTTGATCGCCTTGGAGTGAAAATGATTTCAATGGGCTTCTTTGTTGAAAACAACGCACCGATTGTATGGCGTGGACCAATGTTAGGTAAAGTGTTAGATCAGTTCTTCCGTGATGTAGAATGGGGCGAGCTAGATTATCTACTATTAGATTTACCACCAGGTACAGGTGACGTTGCATTAGATATTCACCAGATGCTTCCTTCATCTAAAGAAATTGTCGTAACAACACCACATCCAACGGCAGCGTTCGTAGCAGCTCGTGCAGGTGCAATGGCTCTACAAACAGACCATGAAATTTTAGGTGTTGTTGAAAATATGGCATGGTATGAATCGAAATCAGGTGAACGTGAATTTGTTTTCGGTCAAGGTGGAGGTCCGAAATTAGCTGAAGAGCTACGTTCAGAGCTACTTGGTCAAATTCCTCTTGGTCAACCTGACTGGTCAGATGCAGATTTTGCACCTTCTGTTTATGCTGAAAAACACACAACAGGACAAATTTATTTAGACATCGCGACGAAAATCATTAATAAATTAAATAAATAATGAAAACGGATTTCCTCAAACAATGGAGGAAATCCGTTTTTACATATAAGGGGTTACTGAGTGCTCTTTTCTTCTTTGTTTGTACCTTCACCGCCAGCTGCTTTTTTTTCACCGCCTGCAGCTTTTCCAGCTTCACCGCCGCTCTTCTGAATAAGCTCCTGCCATTTTGCTTGCATAAGTGGACTTTCTATCGTTTCTTTCACAATTTCCTCCACTTGTTTCCTCATGTTGGAGGATTTTAAAATGGTCTCTAACTGTTTTTGCATATCTGGCTGACCAAAGAATGCCTCCATATCCTTTTGGAAAGCAGGGTCTTTCATTAATTCCTTCATAATATCCTGCTGCTGCTTTTGCATACTTTTAGCTACCGTTTCTTTAAATTTTGGATCTTCAAATGTTTTCTTCCAAAATTCTTCTGCTTTCGGGGAAAGCAAGGTTTCCTCGGTAGCCTTCTTTACTTCTTCATGTTCCAAAACCAATAATTCACGGAAACTGGGGTCCTCTAAAAGCTGCCGCAACGCCTTTTTACCATCCTCGGTTTGTAAAGAGTCGATCATTATTTTTTTTATTTCATCATAGGACATGGTAGAGGTTTTCTCTTGTGAACAGGCAGAAAGAAAAAGTATTAGAAATAGCAATAAGGTAAATTTTCGCATTAATAATCAGTCCTTTCTATAGATAGACTCTTTCAATTATTGTTCACATTTACGATGACTTTATGTATTGGTTAGGATGAGAAATAGCTTTTTTAACGATGCATTGTTAAAATGAATACAGATATACATTGAGAAATTGGGGGACTTTTAGTTGTGACGATACGAAATTGGGCAAAGTTTTTCTTCTTTGCGATGCTCGTTGGTGGCGCAGTCAACGGAATTTGCAGTTTATTTATTCGATGGGAATTCTTCCAACCATATGCGGCAAATGGTCAATGGGGTGAATTCTTGGCCGGACTTTTATGGATGGTCTTCTTAGGATTTACAATGAGTGTTATTGCACAGGCAGGCTTTTTTGCATATTTAACGCTCCATCAAGTGGGAGTTAATATTTTTAGAACACTGACATTATGGAATTGGGTACAGCTGTTATTAATTGCTATTACTATTTTCGATATTATTTTCTTCCGTTTTGTACCTGGCATCAAGGAGGGGCAAAGTTGGGTGTTCTATATTGGCTTGTTAATTGTATTAATATTCGGAGCCGTAGCAACAGCCATTCAAAAAGTAAAATTAACAGGAAAAAAACATGTTTTCATTTCAGCTTTATTTTTTATGGTTGTCGTTACAACATTGGAATGGACAATTGCATTAATGGGTCGCGATGAAAATATTAACGAGTATGTTGCATTATTACTATTTCCACTACTCGCGGTAAATGCTTATCAATTATTAGTATTACCAAAATATAATGCGAAATCCGATGAGGATCGTCAAAAATTAGAAGCACGCCGTAAAGCGCGTCTTGAACAAGCAAAAAATGCATAATAATTTAAAGAAAAAGTTGCCCCTAGAAAACGTAGGTGGCAACTTTTTTGTTAGGGTGATTTTTTAGTTTGCACTTTATAGCCAAATATATTTTCCTCAACCGACATAAATTTATTTTGTTGTAGAAATGTGTTTAGCTCTTTTAACGAGATTTGATTATTTTGGTGTAAAGAAATAAAAACAAAATCGCCCTTTTGTAATTTAGGTGTTTTTTCCCCTTTCCAGATTAGAGAGGGAGAAAGTATATTCATCTGCTGTTGAAATAAGTTTTTTTGTAAATCCTGAGAATATTGGTGGTTTCGAGTTGCAAACCAAAGCGGTGTTTCTTTCATGTGCTTTTCGTAAATATTAATATCTTTTTGCACGACGGCAAGATCAATTGGTTTATCCACTGAATCCTCAGGTCCTAATAATCCTGTAGGTAGTTTTCTCTCTTGAATAATTTTTATGTGTTCGGGTGAACGTTCAATCCAAGCAGCATCTAACAAGAGAAGCGGATAAGGTGCTTTTACAGTTTTAAGCCAATCCAACAGAGTGTCATCAGAAAAAGAAATTTCGACAATAAGTGATGTACCATAATATCCTTTTGTTACAACTGCTGGAGCATCAGCGATGTTAAATACAGAAATCATAGTAGAATTTATTGGCTTTATAAAGACAAACAGTATTACGATAAAAAGCAGTGAAATCAACGTTTTACGAAACATCATAACGACCTCGTTTCTAGATAAAAATAAAGTTCTTAAAAAAACTTATGATTTAGTGTTGACTTTCATGAATAATCGATGTTATTATGTATAAGTCGCCAAGAGGTGACGCATTAAACGAAAAAATGAACCTTGAAAACTGAACAAGCAAAACGTAATCAATAAAGTTTTAAGTAATTAACTTTTGTTAGTGAACAAAACAAAATTTTGGACATCAAACATGATGCCAGCAAAACAATTTGAGCTAATCAAATTTCTTTTATGGAGAGTTTGATCCTGGCTCAGGACGAACGCTGGCGGCGTGCCTAATACATGCAAGTCGAGCGAACAGAGAAGGAGCTTGCTCCTTTGA